>URVO01000259.1 GCA_900551335.1 uncultured Phascolarctobacterium sp. | reverse complement strand
TGCCATGCGGACCACGTTTTTTGTAAATCTGCGCCAGCGTGCTCTCGATAAAAGCAGAAGCACCGCCGACAACAGCGATAACCCACATCCAGAACACAGCGCCATAGCCGCCTAAGCAGATAGCAGTAGAAATGCCGATAATGTTACCAGTACCTACGCGAGACGCGGTAGAAACCATAAGCGCCTGGAACGAAGAAACAGAACCTTCGCCAACAGGCTTCTCCAAAATAACACGAATAGTTTCCCTAAATAAGCGTACCTGCACCAGACGAGTACGCAGAGTGTAGTACATACCTACACCGATGAGCATGATAATCAGCAAATAACTATACATAAAATTGCTGATTGCACCGATAATTTCACCAAACATCGAATTATCTCCCCTCGTATTTTTTGATAAAGACATTATAACATATTTTTGTCACATCTCCAAATATTAGAGCATTTTATGTAAAACAAGTTACATAATTGGAGAAAAAGCTTGCTTAGTAATCCTTCTGCGTAACATTTTAGAGTCTGCTGCAGCTTATAATAAAAAGCTTTCCTGCTCAATAAGCGCAGCACATCCTCAAACTCCGGATATTTATGTGCAGCAAGTGCAGCCTCCATTTTTAGCCAATAATCAGCAGCACGCTTTAAGCCCTTTGCTCGATACCTTTCTACAGCCGCAGCATCCATACGCCAAGGCTTAAGCTGTGGTATCACCTCACGCAGCTGCGTAAACATTTCCATTCCACCAAGGTCAATATCGCCCCAGTGCAGCACTTCACAGTGAGCCGCTGCTGCTATGCGAGCAAAGAAGCGCTTTTTGCCAGCACTCAGCATGCCGCCATGATAAACAACTAAATCAGCAGGCCTGATTCCCTCCTGCAAAAATTCATCATAATTCGTTTTATTCTCAATAAAAATAATGCGCTCAATACCGCTTAAATCAAAAGCCGTAAAGCTGTTAGCCGCGCTATCAGGGAGCGCCAGCCCCTGCGGATAAACTGCCGCCAAATTAAGCTGCTCGCTTCCAAAGCTAAAGGTTACTCTGCCACTAAGCTCATACAGCTCCGGTCTAGCATGAATCCCTAGATAAGCAAGCTGCACGCGCCAGCTCAGCTTCTCCTTATCTTCCTGCAGCCAAATATGTAGCTTCTCATCATAGTTAGCAGCAATTTTCAAAAACCTATCCTTAAATTCACGCTCAAAGCGCTTGCTGTCATGAAAGCATTTGATACTAAATGCCCTCATAGTAATGTCCGTGCGCAGCTGCGCATATTCCTGCAATACATGCAGCAGCGGCTCTCCATACTCATCCCATTTATCAGGAAGAATATATTTAGCAGCCGCCTTTTCCATAACATCCTTTTGCCAGCCTTTAATCCAGCCTAGCTGCACACCTGCCAGCGCCGCCTCGACCTGCTCACAGAAATGCTCTGCTCTTGCCCGAGGATGCAGCCTGCCTAAAAATGCATAGGCCTCAGCAACATTATCTAAGTTCAAAATCAGCTTCTGCATTCGCGGCAGCCTGTCGAGCCATTCAATGCTCAGCAGCTGCCTAGCTGCCAAAGCCTTGGCAGCTTCGTTATAAGCATCACGGACAACGGTATCTTCAAAAGCATACTGCGGAAAATCCTTATTATTATTCTTATCTATGTTAAGCATAACACGCCTTTTAGATTTTCCCGGCTCTAAAAGATGGCTGCTTTTTTCATATTTTGCAAGCAGCGCAGCTATAATCTCCTGCTGCCGCTTCATTTTGCCTGCTCCTTATGATAGTGGTAAAGGCTCATGCGATAATTCTCCTTCGTCGCAACAAAGGCAGCATCTGCCAACGGCACAATATCCGGCAGCTTATCCGGCGGCGTACAAATGATGGCCTGCAACCCAAGCTTGCGTAAAAGGCGCACGCTCTCTACAATGCGCTCACTATCCATCTTATTGAAGGCCTCGTCGAAAACAACCAAGCGCATCGTATTTCTTGCCTGCTCAGAGGTATTGTTTACCTGATAAAGC
>URVO01000258.1 GCA_900551335.1 uncultured Phascolarctobacterium sp. | reverse complement strand
CTCTCGCCACGCTCGAAGGCCTGCTGCAAGGACTCAGCCTTGGCAGCTTGCACAAACTCCTTGCGCTCGCCCTCATCAATAATAAACTGGCTGATGAAATCAATAAAATCATCATAAACATCGCCCAAGATGGCTGAAAGATCACAATGACGGTCATTATCCGCATCCAAAAGCAGATTCTTTGTAGCATTGCAGCGGGCAACCAGCAGCTCATCCTTGCCTACACAGTTATAATAGCTGTTGAACATACGATGGAACTGCTGGCGCAGAGCCCGCTTCTCCTGCACCTCTGCCGTAATATCGCGTACTGAGCAGAAGTTGCTGTACAGGCCATCATCGCGCTTTACGGAGCTGATATAGTTGCGCACCCAAAAATAGCTGCCGTCGGCACGCAGCAGGCGATAAATAAACTCGCCGCACTCATTTTGCGTTTGAGCATATTCCTGCAGCTCCTTCGCCAGACGCAGCCTGTCCTCCGGATGCACACCGGCCATAGCGTCATGCTTGTACAGCTCACGCATCTCCTCCGGCGTCATGCCGCACAAGGCCGCAAAGCCCTCAGAAATAAATTCCGGTATCCACACGCCCTGCGCAGTATAATTCACCACAGCCAGGCCGCCGCTCTGGCTATTTGCTCCCTGCTGCCTGTTATCCTCGTACAGCACCTCCTTGATGCCGCTCTTTTCATAATGCTCCACCTGTACGATTTCAGTTATATCCTGATGCATACCATAAATACGCGTAAAATCCGTGCAGCTCTTGTCCTGCATACCGCTGCAGCGAATGCACAGCAGTCCCTTCTCGGGATGGCGCCACAGATATTCTATCTTGCAGCTGATGCCTGTGAGCATCCTGTTTAGATAATCGCTGGTACGCTTCTTCTCGTAATCAGGAATCTGCTGCTCCCAAAAGGCAAAGGCCTCCTCCGGCGCCAAATCCTTAGGCATACCCATTATATCCCAAAATATATCGTCAGCATATAAGCAAGGCTTCTGCTGCTCATGAATCTCTATACACCATCTGCCGATGTTAAATTGCTGCAGCAAAAAATCCGCAGCAGCGATTTTTTCCAGATTCTGCTTCATAAAATCCACCTTGTTTCTGTTTCTTCTAATGCGCAAAGCATTTAGAAACTTCTATCATAATACTAGCAAACTATCTTTAGTAACGCAAGCGATTTATTTAGTTAAAAAATTTTTTCTTCTTTACGCAAAAAGACCGCCGCCGCTGCAGACGCAAATTACCTTATGCCAATATTAGTACAGCAGCTTGTTGGCAATAACCAGACGTTGAATTTGGTTGGTGCCTTCATAAATCTGCATGATTTTTGCATCGCGCATCATCTTCTCTACCGGATACTCCTTGGTGTAGCCGTAGCCGCCCATAACCTGCACAGCGTCGGTGGTTACCTGCATAGCAGTATCAGCAGCATAGCATTTAGCCATAGCAGCCTCTTTGGAGAATTCCATGCCCTGGTCGCGCATCCAGCAAGCCTTTTGCACCAGAAGGCGAGCAGTTTCAACCTTCATAGCCATGTCTGCCAGCATACCTTGAACCATTTGGAAGGAAGCAATCGGCTGACCGAACTGACGACGCTCCTTAGCATATTTAACAGCGCAGTCCAGAGCAGCCTGAGCGATACCAACGGAAACAGCGCCAACGAAAGGACGAGCGCTGTCCAGAGTGTTCATAGCAATACGGAAGCCTTCGCCCTCGCGGCCTACGCGATAGGATTCAGGAATAACAACGTCTTGCAGTACCAGCTCGGTAGTATTGGAGGGACGGATGCCCATTTTATTTTCTTTCTTGCCAACGGAGAAGCCCGGAGTGTCCTTCGGAACGATGAAAGCAGTCAAGCCACGGATACCGCCGGTTTTGCGGGTGTTAGCGAATACCAGGAAGATTTCTGCCAGGCCGCCATTGGTGATGAACATTTTGGTGCCGTTCAGAGTGTAGGTGCCCTCTTCCTTGTTGTGTACAGCGCGAGTAGAAACGCCGCCTGCATCACTGC
>URVO01000257.1 GCA_900551335.1 uncultured Phascolarctobacterium sp. | reverse complement strand
CAAGCCGTATTGGTATCCGCGTCATAACAAGCTTTCTCAGCTTGTCTATGCGGCAAGCAGCACCGATGCGGACACGGTGTTCGTAGCAGGCAAAAAGGTTGTAGAGGGTGGCAAGCTGCTGACCTTCGACGAAGAGAAGATTTATGCAGAGGCTGAGGCCTGCACGAGAAAGCTCTTGAATAAATAATATAGATTTTTGCCTATGGCACTCTGAGCTTCCCATAAATATTATTTCAGTTTTTAGGGTGAAAAGCCTAAAATATAGCAAATAGCAGTAAAAGGAGAAAATTATGGCTAAAATTATCAAGAAAGCAAATTTAGCACCTGCTGTCTACGAATTTGTCGTAGACGCACCGCTCGTGGCTCACAAATGCCACCCTGGACAGTTCGTTATCATCCGCACTGACGAATATAGCGAACGCATTCCGCTGACTATTGCGGATTTCGACCGCGAAAATGGCTATATCACCTTAATCGTACAAGCAGTAGGCAACACTACCAAGCATCTGTGCGATACCTTCGAAGAGGGCGATGATATACTTGACGTTGTAGGTCCTCTGGGCCATCCTTCCGAGATGGGCAACTTTGGTACTGTTGTCGTAGTCGGCGGCGGTATTGGCGTTGCACCTGTTTATCCGATTGCTCGCGCATATCACGAGCTGGGCAACAAGGTTATCTCCATTATCGGCGCACGCGATAAGGAGCTTGTAATCTGGCAGGATAAGATGGCTGCTATCAGCGACGAGCTGATTCTGACCACTGATAACGGCAGTGCAGGCCGCAAGGGATTCGTAACTGATCCGCTGCGTGAAATGCTGGAGAAGGGCGAGAAAATCGACCTCGTGCTGGCTATCGGCCCTGTTATCATGATGAAAAACGTTGCTGCTACTACTAAACCGTTTGGCGTAAAAACCACTGCTAGCCTGAATACCATCATGGTTGACGGCACCGGTATGTGCGGCGGCTGCCGTGTTATGGTTGGCGGCGAGAACAAGTTTGCCTGCGTAGACGGACCTGAATTCGATGCTCATGAAGTAGATTTTGCTAACCTGGTTATGCGTCAGCAGATGTATAAAAATCAGGAATCTCTGGAATATAGCTGTGGAGGTCATTGCAAATGCGTGGAGGAATGAGAAATGCTATGCCGGAACAACCGGCTGATGTGCGTAATAAAAACTTTAAAGAGGTAGCTTTAGGCTACACTAAGGAAATGGCAGTAGATGAGGCACAGCGCTGCCTGAACTGCCCGAAGCCGCGCTGCGTTGGCAGCTGCCCGGTTAATATTGATATTCCGCAGTTCATCCATGAGGTTGCTCAGGAAAACTTTGCAGAAGCATATAAAATTTTGAAGCGCAAAAGCACTCTGCCTGCTGTCTGCGGCCGCGTATGTCCGCAGGAGAACCAGTGCGAAGGCAAATGCGTGCTGGGCATTAAGGGCGAGCCTGTAGCTATTGGCCGTCTGGAGCGCTTTGTTGCTGACTATGCACGTGAGCATGGTCTGGATAACGACGTAGAGGCTCCGGCAGAGCGCAAGGGCAAAAAGGTTGCTGTAGTAGGCAGCGGTCCTAGCGGCCTGACCTGCGCAGGGGATCTGGCTAAAATGGGCTATGACGTAACCATGTACGAAGCACTGCATGCTGCAGGCGGCGTATTGATGTATGGCATTCCGCAGTTCCGTCTGCCGAAGGAAATCGTACAGCACGAAATCTCTGCGCTGAAAAAGCTGGGCGTTAAAATCGTTGTAGACGCTGTTATTGGCCGCACCTTCACCATTAAAGAGCTGATGGAGGAGGAAGGCTTTAGTGCTGTTTACGTTGGCACTGGCGCTGGTCTGCCGCACTTCATGCAGATTGATGGCGAGAACCTCAATGGCGTATATTCCGCTAATGAGTTCCTGACGCGTGTAAACCTGATGAAGGCTTATGAATTCCCGAACTACGCAACTCCTGTATACGTTGGCAAAAAGGCTGCTATCGTCGGCGCAGGCAACGTAGCAATGGACGCAGCGCGTACTGCTAAGCGTCTGGGCGCAGAGCAGGTGTATATC
>URVO01000256.1 GCA_900551335.1 uncultured Phascolarctobacterium sp. | reverse complement strand
TTTAAAAGCAGAGCTTGCAAAAATGGAACAGTTGGCTAGGGCGGCAAAAAGACGGGCAGCAAAGAAACGGCAAAAGCAGAAGGCTGCTGCAAGAAAAAAATGGAAGGAAAGCTTTTTGTTTAGTCTGCCACTTAGTCTGCCGTGTAAAGCGTTGGTTGTGCGAAAAGATACGTTACCGATGATCAGTTAGATGTTTTACTGTGCAGGCTCACTGCTGACGATAATTACGCCGGTGTTTATGTTTTATATTCCGGAGCCGTCGCGCGCTGCGGCATAAAGAAATGGCTATCGCAATGATTACCCTCTCCGCCTCGCTAAGCTCGGCATATCTCCCTTTCAGGGAGAGCGATTTCGATGTACTAGTAAAAATAGTACTGAGCGAAAGTCGCCCCTGTCCATCGCAAGCGATGTTAGCACGACCAACAGTTTTTGCGTCAGGGGAGATGTCGCCGTAGGCGACAGAGGGGTATCATGTGTGATAGCCATTATTTTTTATATTATCTTATATAGCTGAAAGCCTTGCGTGTCGCAGGAGACAAGCTTATAGCGTATGCCTTCGCGCAGGCCTTCAAAGGCGGTGACATGGTTTTCGCCATGAAGATGGCCGTAGAGGCAGTGCCGCACGCCGTAGTTATGCAGCAGATTAGTAAAGGCTGTGTGCTCAGTGCGTGCGAACAGCGGCGGATAATGGAAGGCCGCGATGATGGCGGCAGGCTTTTGCTTTGCTGCAGCCTGCAATGACAGCTCCAGACGAATAGCCTCGCGACGATAGATTTTTTCGTCCTCAGCGCTGAAGGCTTCCGCTGAAGGCAGAAGCCAGCCGCGCGTGCCGCAGACAGCGATATCGCCAACCATAATGCAGCCGTTCTGCAGAAATTCAAAATGCTCACCGAAGCGCTTCTGCATTTTCGCTAGACTGGTCCACCAGTAATCATGGTTGCCGCGCAGCAGCAGCTTGCGGCCCGGAAGCTGGGCCAGCCAGTCCAGGTCCTGCGCTGCCTCCTCAAGGCCCATCGCCCAGGAGATATCGCCGCAGATGATGACGGTATCGTCTGCCTTTACTGTTTCCAGCCAATGCTGACGGATTTTTTCTTTATGACCGCGCCAGTGCTCGCCAAAAATTTCCATTGGCTTGGTGGGCGGTTCGCCTGACAGATGCAGGTCGCCGATAGCGTAAATATGCATAAAATCACCCTTGTGCTTATTTCCCAAGCAGCAGCTTGTGCAGCGCTGCCATGTCTTCAACATAATAATCTGCGCCTGCTGCGCTCAGTTCTTCGTAGCCGCCGAAGCCGAAGCCTACGCCGATGCAGGCAATACTGTTTTCGTGCGCTGCCATAACATCCTCGCGGCGGTCACCGATGAGGGCTACAGTCTTTTTCTGCTCTGGCGTGGTGAGCTGCCATTTTTCTAAGGCAGCAGCAACGACGAGAGCTTTTTTATCTGTTTTGCCGTCGAGGCTTGCGCCTGTGATATCCTCCAAAAACGGATTTAAGCCAAAGCGTTTAGCGATACGTACGGCAAAGACCTCCGGCTTAGCCGTTGCCATACCGAGGCGACGCTTATCTGCCTGCAAATCCTGCAGAAGCTCCAGCATGCCGTCGTAAACCTTGTTTTCCCAGATGCCGATATCTGTATAGCGTTCACGGTATTTTTCTACGCCAGCCTCGGCCTGCTCACGCGTGAAGCCGTAAAACTTCATGAAGCTGTCGCGCAGCGGCGGACCGATGAAGACCTCCAGCTTATGCAGGTCGCTGACCTCAATGCCTTGGTCACGCAGTGCATATTGCACGCATTTGGTGATGCCCTCGGCAGAGTTTGTGAGTGTTCCGTCTAAGTCGAAAAGTAAATTTTGAAACATTTAGTGCTCCTTTTATGCAAAAATAAATTTTTTTGTTGTTTTCCTCATCTGATTATAACACACTTTCGCTGAGAAGTGATAAAATAACAGCAGAAGAACTAGCGAAAGAAGCTGCCAAAGGCTCACCTGTTCTTCAGTGATATTTGCTTGAGGGGGAATAAAGATGACAGTAAAGCTTTTTGAAAATAATTCGTTGCTTAAGGAATGCACGGCCAC
>URVO01000255.1 GCA_900551335.1 uncultured Phascolarctobacterium sp. | reverse complement strand
GCCAAAATCAGCATGGCCCGGGGTGTCAAGGATGTTGATTTTTACGCCTTCATGCATAACTGCAGTATTTTTGGAAAGGATGGTGATACCACGCTCACGCTCCAGAGCATTGGAGTCCATAACGCGGTCCTCTACATGTTCATTAGCACGGAAAATACCGCTTTGCTTCAGCATAGCATCAACCAGAGTGGTCTTGCCATGGTCAACGTGGGCGATAATTGCTATATTACGAATATCATTTCTAATCATTGCTATTGTTCTCTCCTTCATGAAAAACAAGAAAAAGGATGCTTGTCAAGCGCATCCTTTACGGTATTACTAAATTATTATATGCTTTTTCGTTTTCTCTGTCAATAAAATTTTTATAGAGTTGTAGGGAGGCGCGCCTTAAAAGACGCGCTCCCTCCTACTTCACTACGCTAGGCAGCCAAGTAGCCACCTCCGGGAAGAAGCACAAAATCACAATCTCCAGCGCCATTGCCACACCAAACGGAATAATGCCCTTGATTATATCCGTCATTTTGCTGTCCGGACTGATGCCCTGCAGCACGAACAGGTTCATGCCGACAGGCGGCGTAATCAGCGCCAGCTCCAGATTCAGCAGCATAACAACGTTGAACCAGACAGGATCGAAGCCAAGCTGCGTAATCAGCGGGAAGAGAATCGGCAGCGTAATAAAAATAATCGAAACCGATTCCAAAATACAGCTGAATAGAATCTGTTCACTGATGCAGAACAAAGCTTAAAGGTCGCCCAGCATCTTGTCCATATACTTACGCAGCTTTTCGAGCTTCTTGCGGATAGCCACAGCCTTCGTAGCATCGCGTGCCACAATCTGCTCGATGCGCGTGCGCTCCTGCAGATATTCGCGCTCCATGCCGCGCATGTAAGCACGCAGCTCGATTGCTGCAGGCTCCTCGCGTACAATCTCGGATTCGTGCATCTGCCATTGCGTACCATGAATCTCGGCACAGTCGCCAAAATGCGGAATGTACGTCGCCGTTCCCAGCGTGCGTCCCAGCGTATCCGACAGCTCCATCGCCGCATCAAGCTCGCCATGCGTAACGAAAAAGGCCTTCGGCGTCGTCTGCATACCGCTGAACCATTTCAGCAGCTGCTCCTTGTCGGCATGGGCAGAGAAGCCCTTCATATTGAAAATCTTCGCCTTCACGCTGATGGTTTCACCCATAATCTTTACGCGCTTCGCGCCCTCGATAAGGTTGCGTCCCATCGTCCCCTCAGCCTGATAGCCTGCAAAGACAATGCTGCTGTCCTCACGCCACAGATTGTGCTTCAGATGGTGCAGAATACGGCCTGCGTCCGCCATGCCGCTCGCAGAAATAATAATCTTGCTGCCCGGCACATCGTTAATCGCCATAGACTCCTGCACAGTCGCCGTAAAGCGCAGGTTGCGCATATTCACCAGCCTGCGCCCCTGCATAGCATACAGCGCGCGTGCTTCCTCATCGTACTCGTCGGGATTCGTCAGCGTAATCTGCGTCGCCTTGCTTGCCATAGGGCTGTCCACATAAATCGGCACCTCGGGAATTTTTCCTTCCGCAAACAGCTTCTGGAAATAATAGAGCAGCACCTGCGTACGCCCTACAGCGAAGGCAGGAATAATCACGTTGCCACCACGCTCGACAGTATCGTTCACAATACGCGCCAGCTCGCCCTCCTTATCATAGGCCTCGTGCAGGCGGTTGCCATAGGTCGACTCCGTAATAATAAAGTCTGCCCCTGCCACCGTCGCCGGGTCCTCGATAATCGGCTGATCCGGCTGACCAATATCGCCGGTGAAAATCAATTTGGTTGTTTCCTCGCCGTCCTTCACCGTCATCTCGACGAAGGCAGAGCCAAGGATATGTCCTGCAACCTTAAAGGTCACGCTGATGCCGGGGATAACGCTGAACTCAACGCCGAAATCATGCAGCTTGAACAGCTTCAGGGCACTATAGGCATCGTCTACCGTAAACAGCGGCTCGACGAACTTGCGGCCGGCACGCATGCCCTTGCGGTTGGCAAGCTCGGCATCGCTCTCCTGGATATGCGCACTGTCCGGCAACAGAATCGAGCACAGCTCCTGTGTCG
>URVO01000254.1 GCA_900551335.1 uncultured Phascolarctobacterium sp. | reverse complement strand
GGGCATGATACCGTCATCAGCGGCAACAACGAGGATAGCGATATCCGTTACGGACGCACCTCTTGCACGCATGGAGGTAAATGCCTCATGGCCGGGAGTATCAAGGAATGTGATGTCCTTGCCCTTGTAATTTACTCTGTAAGCACCGATGTGCTGTGTGATACCGCCCGCCTCGGAGTCGGTAACGTGGGAGTTTCTTATCCTGTCGAGAAGTGAAGTTTTACCGTGGTCAACGTGACCCATAACAACAACTACGGGAGCACGCTCAACGCCCTCGCCCTCGTCGTCGCTGTCGTCGATAAGACGCTTCTCAGGCGGATCGTCAACCTCAGGAACTTCGGTCGGATCTTCTTCCGGAGCCTTCTGGCCTACCTCTACGCCAAAGTTATCACCAATCAGCTGTGCGGTATCGTAGTCGATATCCTGGTTGATTGTAACCATCATGCCCAGCATGAACAGAGCCTTGATAACCTCATTTACTTCGCGTTTGATTAATTTAGCAAATTCTTGTACGTTGATGGATTCGCCAACCTCAACATAAGTCGGGCGCACGATTTCCACCGGTGCTGCCGGAGCCTTCGGTGCCGACTTCTTGCCGCCGCGGTTTACCGGCATCTGATGACCGGCACTGCGGTTCGGACGGCTTTCCTTAGTAGCATAGCTGCCCTTAATCTGCGGCTTTTCCTTACGACGGCGCTGCTCCGTAGCACGACCGGTATTGCGATCGCCACGGTCTACGCGGTTTTCACCACGGCTGCCCTCGCTGCGACGGCCTTCATTGCTGCGGCCACCGCTGCTCATAGAACGGCTTTCGCCGTGTACTGCTGCACCCGGCTGCTGGCCCTTCGGGCCTACAAAGATACCGCCCTGGCGTTGGCCACGGTTATCGCGATTGCCGCCGTTGCGGTTACCCTGCTGACCGCCGTTATTGCGGTTTTGGTTTTGGCCGCGGTTGTCACGATTGCCGCCATTGCGGTTGTCGCGGTTACCCTGCTGACCATTGTTGTTATTGCGGCGGCCCTCGTTATTACGGCTGCCATTATTGTTATTGCCCTGACGATTTTCAGGGCGGCCCTGCTGGCCATTATTATTACGTTGATTTTGATGGTTTTGCTGCATATTCCTCTGTCCGTTATTACTAAATTTTTTGTTGTCATTCTGCTTCGGCTGCTCCTTAGCAGATGCTGCCGGCTTCACATCACGTTTTTCAGCCTTAGCCGGTTTGGGCGGCTCAGGCTTTTTATCATAAGCTTTGTGAATAACAGCCATAACACTATCATCAGCAACATTCAGATTGCTTTTGTTAATGTTATTTTTCTTCAACAGTTCAATTACTTCATGTACAGGCTTGCCAATTTCCTTGGCAACCTCATAGATTCTTTTACTACTCATGTATCCACCTCCAGTTCAGAAAGTAGCACTTTAAAGTAGGATATTTATTTCAGCAGCATTTTGGCAAAATTACTATCAGTAATCGCTACCGCTGCTCTTTTAGCTTTGCCTATCGCGTAGCCCAGCTCATCGCGCGTCAGCAGCTCCAAAACGGGCACACCAGCCTGCTCCGCCAGAAAGTATAGCTCCTTCTTCGTCGCCTCGGCAGTATCCTGCGCCACAATCAGCAGCTTCGCCTTACCGGCCTGCAATGCTCCGCGCACGGCGAAATCGCCGGACGCTGCCTTGCCTGCCTTCTGCGCCATGCCCAGGGCGAAAGCAGCTTTATTGTTGGCCATGTTCCAGGTCCTCCAGCAGCTGCTTGTATACGTCCTCACTGATAGCTTTTTCTAAAGCACGCTCCAGGCGTTTTTCCTTCACGGCCTTAGTGATACAAGCTTTATCAGGGCAGACATACGCGCCGCGACCGTTCTTCTTGCCGGTCAAATCCAGGCTGATTTCTCCTTCTGGAGAACGAACGATACGCAGTAAAGCTTTTTTATCCTTCATTTCGTTGCAGCCTACACATTTACGCTGCGGAATCTTCTTTGTTTTCATCATTATTCTTGCTCTTCAACAGGAGCATCGTCAGCAGCAGCTTCTTCAGCGGCAGCCTGAGATTCACTCTTAATATCAATTTTCCAGCTCGTCAGCTTAGCAGCCA
>URVO01000253.1 GCA_900551335.1 uncultured Phascolarctobacterium sp. | reverse complement strand
ACCAGCCATAACCTTTTCCATAACAGCCTGCTCCAGCTTAACCTTCTTATCGCCGGTCTTTGCCAGCTTCACCAGACGCTCCTGGCGCTTTTCAACAGATTCCATATCTGCCAGGCACAGCTCAGTGTTGATGATTTCAATATCGCGCAGCGGGTCAATGCTGCCCTCAACGTGGGTGATGTTGCCATCCTCAAAGCAGCGTACAACCTCAGCCACAGCGTCCACCTCGCGGATGTGGGACAGGAACTTGTTGCCCAGGCCCTCGCCCTTGCTTGCGCCCTTAACCAGACCGGCAATGTCCACAAAGCGCATAGCTGCCGGAACAATTTTTTTGGATTTGAACATCTCGCTTAATACGTCCAGACGCTTGTCCGGAACATCTACAACGCCAACGTTCGGCTCAATGGTGCAGAAAGGATAGTTGGCAGCCTCAGCGCCAGCCTTAGTAATTGCATTAAACAGGGTACTTTTGCCTACGTTAGGCAGGCCAACAATACCAACTTCTAAATTTGTACTCACGTAAATCGCTCCTCGTTATATATTTAGTGTGCTAAAAAACTCTATATCTAATATATTTTACAATAATACACGCGCTTATGCAATGTTTCGCGCAAAAAAAGACTGCCGCAGTCCCCTTTTCGTGCCGCGAAGTGCGGCACAGGGGCAAGCCTGCGACAGCCAAGGCTTTTAATTTTGCTTAGAAATATTTCAGCTCTCTTTTTACAAAAGCGCCGGTTACCGGATTCAGATCTGCTTCTACCTTATATTTGGCAGTAGTGAAGTCAGCCTCATAATGAGCCTTTGCACCATCTCTGTCAAGCACTACGATGATATCGCGGGCATCAGGATATGCTTCCAGCACGATTTGCTTGATATCCTCAACGGTTTTCACAATCATGGTGCTGTCAGCGCTGTTAGCACCCTTGATTTCTACCTCAAGCACCTTCTTCGTTGCCAAATCCAGCTTTACTTCATATTCCAGGAAAGCATTATTATCGCGGAATTTGATCTCCACGTCGCCATCCTTAACGTCCTCCTTATATCCATACATCACAGCAGCAGCCGGAACCTCCTCGCGTGCAGCAGCAATATACTCCTTAGACGGAACAGCAGCAAAGACAGCGGTCGCAAAAGCAAGCGACAGCAAAAGAGTTACAAGAGCAAGAGCTTTTTTAAACATGAAAATCAACACCTTTCAAAATTTAATATATAAGCAGGCAAAAGCTGCCTGTTATAACTTATTTCGCACTTCTTTCGAGCAGACGGTTAGCATAGTTACGCATAGCAGGATCGGCAACCTGTTTGAAATCAGCAGGCGGCAGAGCGAAGGCGCTGGCCGTATCCACAACAGCAGAAACCTCTACAACCTCAAACGGCGGCATATAGCTTACCTTATAGCCCTTCCAGTTTTCGGTATCCTTTTCGTAATAGAAGCTCAGCGTGCTGATGCCCTTCGTCATCATATCATAATCATAGCCGGTGTTGGCATCATTGCCCATCGTCGGCTTGCTGTTGAACCAGTTAATCATCGTTTCTGCAAAGGCAATGCTCATGCCCGGCAGCTCCGGCACACGGTCATAGGTTTTATGCAGATAGTCGATGCTGTACCAATAGCCGTCCTTCACGAAGCTCACATTATCCTTCGTGATATTGCCCTCGCCATCAGTAGTCGTGATGCGCTCGGCGTTAATGCCATTGGCCTCGTTATATTCGGTGCGGTTGGTGATTTTTTTCTTAGCCGGAGCCAGCTGGTTATAAGCCTCCGATGTCAGCACCTCACGCATATCAATAGTCTGCTTCACAACAAGATGTACAGGATGCTTATCGCTGTTTAAGGTATCGCCCAAAAGATGGATGGTACGCTGACCAAGGATTATAAGCAAACGCTGTAAGGCTCAGCAGGGTAAACATCATTGTAAAAAATAAAACTCTCAAAGAACGTTTCATTTACTTCACCTCATTTGAATCATTATAGTTATATTATAACACGCAAAACCAGAAAAATGCACATAAAAAATCTAATTCATCGCTTAAATCAGCAAAAAGGCATACAGCCGGCAAGCTAAAAAGCCTGCCAGTGTATGCCCTTATCGTCACAAATTACA
>URVO01000252.1 GCA_900551335.1 uncultured Phascolarctobacterium sp. | reverse complement strand
GGCGCAGCTTCGTGCGTGCATCATCATAGCTTGTGATATAAGTCGGGTCGCCGCTCAGCAGATAGCCTGCCAGCTGGTCTACCGGATTATAGCCTTTTTTCTCTAAAGCAGCATAAACTTCCTTTATCGTTGCAGCAACGTCCAGCGTCTCCGGCTGACGTTTGAACATCATAGTCTCTTGAGATACTTCACTCATAATTTAACAACTCCTTTCGGCTTGTAATTTCTATTTTACCACATTTTCGGTGAAAATTGTGTGTTTATAAAACAAAAAAATTAGTTCCGCCATTAGTGTTAATTATTTTTAACACTATCGCCACACAAAAAATCCGAAGAGCAGCATAACCTGCCCTTCGGACCAAAATTGCTTATGAATTTTTAAAAGCTCTTATATCGGCCTTCTGCACGACGCTTCGTGGCAGTCTTGGAGATATACGTGCCCTTCACGATATTAGTGAAGCCCTTCTTCTCCAGCAGCGTCATAATATAATCAAGATGCGGACAGGGCGGCTTATGTGAGTTATCCGACACCATGCAGGTCGACAGATGGATAATAAGCTCCTGGTCCGTCTCCTGAAAACGGCGCAGACGCTTGCACAAATTCTCCAGCTTCACGGTCAGCGCACCGCCACAGCAGCCGCCACAGGTAAAGCTCATATAATGCGTATCTGCATCATAATCAGCGAACCTGCCCTCACGACTGTAAAAGGCATGCGTACAGTTATAACCGCAGCAGCGCTGCTGCACTGTATCACACTGGATAATTACTACCAGCCTGCTCATTTCACCAGTCCTGCTTCCTTCAGCGCAGCATCAAGCACAGCCTCGCCAGCAGCAGAAATCGGCGTCAGCGGCAGACGCGGAGCACCGGCATTGATGCCGGTAACCTTAGTAACAGCAGCCTTGATAGGAATAGGATTGCTTTCTACGAACATAGCCTTTGCCTGCGGAACCATTCTCTTGTTGATATCAGCAGCATCCTTAACACGGCCTTCGCTGTATGCAGTCATCAGCTCCTGCAGAATCTTGCCGTTAACATTACCCAGAACGGAAATCAAGCCGCAAGCGCCCACAGACATGAACGGCAGAATCAGGCCATCATCGCCGCTGTAAATGGAGAAATCATCCGGCAGCACACGATATAATTCAGCAGTCTGCGCAACATTGCCGGCTGCCTCTTTAACAGCCACGATGTTGCTGAAATCCTTTGCCAAACGTGCAATAGTTGCCGGAGCAATGTTGCCGCCGGTACGACCAGGCACGTTGTACACGATAATCGGCAGCTTGGTAGACTTAGCTACAGCTGCGAAGTGCTGGTAATAGCCCTCCTGCGTCGGCTTGTTGTAGTACGGGCCAACAACAAGCAGGCCGTCTGCGCCGCAGGCTTCCATCTTCTGTGCCAGCTCAATAGTGCTGGCAGTGCAGTTCGTGCCTGCACCAGCAACGATTTTTGCGCGGCCATTAACACGTTTAACAATGGTTTCCATGAATTTGACTTTCTCATCCATGTTCATGGTAGCAGCTTCACCGGTGGAGCCTTCAACCACCAGGCCGTCGCTGCCGTTTGCCAGCAGCCATTCCGCAAAATCTGCGCCTGCTGCATAATTGATACTGCCGTCCTCATTGAACGGAGTTACCATTGCCGTTAATAATCTACCAAAATAGGGTTTAGTCATTGTTATTCCTCCTCTTTATATTAACCAATCTGAAAGACTAACGAGAAAGTATTATATGCTTTATCGTTAGGCTTAATTATAATTTGAATGCCTCATGCAAAGCCTGCACAGCTTCAACCATATGCTCCTCCTTAACGATGGCAGAAATCGTCGTATCGCTGTCCACGGTCTGCAAAATAGCAATATTCCTGCCAGCCAGCGCAGCTACGAAGGTAGCCATAATGCCGGGCACGCCGCGCATTGCACTGCCGACAACGGAAACCTTGCCGCAGCCTTCGTTGAGCTCATATTTGAAGCCTGTCTCGTCCAGCACCTTGCAGGTATGCGCAACATCAGGCGAGAACACAGCAAACATTGCTTCCTTCTCCGACAGGTTCAGACAGCGCAACAATTTTGAAATGGTGGTGGAGGGAAAAATTGACGGAGTTTCCTGC
>URVO01000251.1 GCA_900551335.1 uncultured Phascolarctobacterium sp. | reverse complement strand
GCATGGTATATGGAGTATCCTCTGGCTTACGTAATTTTCTCGGCGATAGCCGCCTTCTTTGTTGTGCTGCGTCATAAGGAGAATATCCAGCGTTTGCTGAGCGGTACGGAAAGCAAGATTAAGCCGGGTAATGCGAAGGATCTGCAAAAATAATATATTCTATGTAAAATGGGGGCTATTGTACTGGGGGATACCTCTGTTAAGTGTAAGCGAGACAGGAAGGGTGTTTGATAGTGTAATAGCCCTTTTTTATTTAATTTCTTTACCTTGACAAAGCTATTTTCTTTGCTTGCTTTGTGTTATAATATGTATCAGCCTTAAAAGAGTAATTTATAAAAGGAGCGTATCATAAAATGCGTATTGTTATAGCTGGCGCAGGCAAGCTGGGCTTTAGTATTGCTCAGCTGCTCGCTGAGGATCAGTTTGATGTGGTTGTTGTGGAGCTGGATGCTAAGCGTAAGGATGTTATCCAGAATACGCTGGACGTTTTGGCAATAGAAGGTAATTCCTGCAGCCCGACGACGTTCGCTGACCCTGATGTTAGTGATGCCGACGTACTGATTGCCTGCACGGACAGCGATGAGGTCAACATGGTTACCTGCCTGATGGCGAAGAACCATGGCATCAAGCATACCGTTGCCCGCATTCGTAATGTTGAATATGCTATTCATGCACCGGAAATGCTGAATAAGGATATGAAGATTGATCTTGTTATCAATCCGGAGCGTATTACAGCAGCAGAAATAGATCATATTCTCATGACACCTGCTGCTTTGAATGTAGACGATTTTGCAGAAGGTCGTGTGCGTATGTTCGAGGCGAAGGTGAAGGAGAATTCGCCTATCGCTAATATTCCGCTGAAAGATTTACATATTCCGAAGGATATCCTGATGGCCATGGTCTTCCGCCGCCACCAGATGATTATTCCTCATGGTAATGATTATGTTATCCCCGGCGATAACGTGTATTTCGTAGGCAAGCGTGAGGCGATTCGTGATTTTGAAAATTCCTTCTCGAACACCTATGAAAAGCTGGAGAGAGTGCTGATTATCGGCGCAGGCCGTACAGGCCGCTTCTTGGCACCGATGCTGGAGAAGCAGGGTATTCAGGTCAAGGTTATCGAAAAGGATAAGGAGCGCTGTCAGCTGCTGGCGGCCAAGCTCAAGCGTGGTCTGGTGCTTTGCGGCGACGGTACTGATATTGACCTTTTGATAGAGGAGGGCGTTTCCGAGGCAGACGTGGTTATCTGCCTGACGGAGGACGACAAGCTGAACCTGTTGCTGGCGCAGCTGGCTAAGCATCTCGGTGCCCGTAAGACGATTGTACGTGTTGCGCGCAACGAATATATCGAGCTGATGGAAAAGGTTGGCGTGGACATCGTACTTTCCTCTCGTCTGCTGAGTGCGGGCGAGGTGCTGCGCTTTGTGCGTAAGGGCGGTATTGTTTCGGTATCGCTGCTGGAGGGTGCGCAGGCAGAGGCGCTGGAGATTATCGTCGGTGCCGGAAGCTATGTTGACGGCATGGCGCTGAAGGATATGGATCTGCCGCCGGAATGCCTGCTATGTGCGATTGTGCGTGACAACGAGGCCTACATTCCTAATGGTAATACGGTGCTGCACGCCAACGATCGCGTTATTCTCTTTATCAAGAGTGAATTTTCGAAGAAGGCTGTGCCTCTTTTTGAGGGACGGGGCGAGTAATTATGGACTTTCGTTTTGTAAGCCGTCTGCTGGCAAAGCTGACGCTGGCGTTTTCGCTGCTGCTATTGGTTCCGCTTTTGGCAGCCCTCATCAAGGACAGAGAGCATATCTGGGTTTTTATGTTCTGTCTGGTGACGACGAGCACGATAGCCTCCTTGTTCAACATTTTTGCCAGCACAAGGTCGCGTCAGCGCCTGCGTGTGCGTGAGGCTGTGGCTGTGGTTGGCTGTGGTTGGCTTTTGGTCTGCGCAATGGGTGCCTTGCCGTACCTGTTCTTGAATCCCGGCGACCCGATTGCCGCCGTGTTCGAGAGCGTATCAGGCTTTTCGACGACAGGTGCAACTACGGCGCTGTCGTTTAATGATTTTCCGCCCAGCATCCGCGTCTGGCGCTGCCTGACGCATTGGGCCGGCGGTAT
>URVO01000250.1 GCA_900551335.1 uncultured Phascolarctobacterium sp. | reverse complement strand
CCAAATGCTTCGCCATATTTTACAAAGTCCACATAGCCCGGGCATTCGCAGGCCATGAAGCGCTTGTTGAACTGCACGGTCTGCAGCTGGCGAATCATGCCTAAGCCGCTATTGTTAAAAACAACAGCAACCACAGGCACATTATTGCTTGCCAAGGTAAACAGCTCGCTGCCAGTCATTTTAAAGCCGCCGTCACCGCTGATGCAGATAACCTTTTTATCCGGGCAGGCAAATTTTGCGCCCATAGCGGCAGGCAGACCAAACCCCATTGTTCCCAGACCGCCGCTGGTAATCAGCTGACGTGCATATTCTACCTTCAAATGCTGTGCCGTAAACATCTGATGCTGGCCTACGTCGGTAGCAACAAAATAATCCATGCCCTTCAGCAGCGGGTTCAGCGCTTCAATAAAGAGCGGTGCTTTGCTGGGCCCGCAGTCCTCGTCTACACCGGGCCATTCCAGCAGCTGCTTCCACCAGTCCTTGATGTCATGAGCCTTGCAGCCCTTATCGAGCAGCTTCAGGATAGTGCGCATATCGCCGGCAATATCGATGCTGCTTTCAATATTTTTGTTTAATTCAGCAGGATCAATATCAATATGGATAATCGTTTTATGTGCGCTGTATTTATCACGGTCACCGGTTACACGGTCATTAAAGCGTGTGCCAACTGCCAGCACCACATCAGCGTTGGCGATAGCACGGTTCGCACGTTCGTGTCCATGCAGGCCGCTCATGCCCAAGAACTGCTCGCGATAGGAGCTGATGCAGCCCAATCCCATCAGCGTGCTGGCTACAGGCAAGTGCATTTTTTCACACAGATGCACTGCTTCGTATTCCGCACCGGAAATTGCTACACCGCCGCCAACAAGCATCACAGGGCGCTGTGCCTTGTTAAGCGCAGCCACAGCTGCAGCAACAAGCTCCTTTTGCGGCATAGCGACAGGCAGCTCACGCAGCTTGCTCGCATGATATTCCATCATGCTCGTCTGCACGTCATGCGCCACGTCTACAAGCACAGGGCCGGGACGTCCGCTTTTCGCCATCTGAAAAGCCAGGCGCATCGTCTGCGCTAACTCCTCCGGCTTATTGACCAAAAAGTTCTGCTTCGTAATCGGCATGGTGATACCGGTAATATCAACCTCTTGAAAGGCATCATGACCAATCATGCTGCTTTTTACCTGTCCGGTAATTGCCACTACAGGAATAGAATCCAGAAAAGCATTTGCCAGGCCTGTTACGAGGTTGGTCGCACCAGGGCCGGAGGTAGCACAGCACACGCCAACCTTACCGCTGGCACGTGCATAGCCATCAGCAGCATGCGCTGCTCCCTGTTCATGTGCTGTCAGTACATGCTTAATATTTTTTACATCGCGCAGTGCGTTGTAAAACGGCAGTATTGCACCGCCAGGATAACCAAAAATTGTCGAAACGCCTTCCTCCTCAAGGCATTTCACCATAACTTCCGCACCAGTAAGCTGCATAGCGTTATCTCCTTTCTTATGCTTCTTCGGCACAAGGCCATTCATAACGTGATTCCTTGACAGCCAAAGCTTCATCGCCACGCTCCAGAGCAACGATGCCGGTCTGTACCATTTCGACGATACCATAACGGCTCAGAGCATTGGCAAAGGCGCACAGCTTGCCTTCGTCACCAGTGTTGACAAAGGTCATGCTGTTGCCGGTTACGTCGATCGCATGGGAACGGAAGGCTGTTGCTAACTGCAGCACCTCCATCTGCTTTTCGCCGGCGTGTACCTTGACGAGCAGCATGCTGCGCAGGGCACTCGTTTCACGATGCAGCACCTTGATGCGTTCAACCTCACTGAGCTTGGCCAATTGCTTGCAGACCTGCTCAATCGTCAGCTCGTCTGCATCCAGCACGATGGTCATACGTGCATATTTCGGATCCTGCGTGCTGCCGCTGGTCAAGCTGTCAATATTGTAGCCACGGCGGGAAATCAGTCCTGTCACCCTCATTAACACACCAGGACGGTTGTGTGCAACAATAGATAATATCTGTTTCATTTCTATTCTCCTAGATTGGATCAATCCACAGTAGTTTTTTATTTGATAAATTTAACGTGAGGAATAATCTCGTTATATACTTCTTCCTTGCGCTGGTTGTAAATTACCTTTTGCTC
>URVO01000249.1 GCA_900551335.1 uncultured Phascolarctobacterium sp. | reverse complement strand
GGCAGATCAACCTCCGCCAGCTCGTCCATATTATAGACAGCCTTATGCTCCGTCACCTCATATGTGACGCCCTTCGCCTGTAAAAACTCATAAACCTCTTGCTTGTTCATCCTCTGCCTCGCCTCCAGCAAATCTCCGTACTATTTCCCAGGCAATATAAGCGCTTAGCGTGCCTACCGCTAATCCCGCAAGAATATCCGTCGGGAAGTGCACATACAAATACATACGCGAAAACGCAACTACCGCGCCCACGCAGGCCGCCGCCCAGAAAAACTTGCGGCACTGCGCAAAGTACAACGACATAATTGCTGAAAAGGCCAGCGTCGTATGTCCCGAAGGAAAGGAAAAGCTATGCGGACGTTCCACCAGCATCTCCACTGCCAGATTCACGTTACACGGACGCACGCGCGCAATCGACGGCTTCAGGATAACGCTGCCCAGCAGGTAGCCGATAACCATAGCGGCAATTATCGCCAGGCCAACCTTGCGCGAACGCTTGAAGCACAGCAGCGCCACGCCCACAATCAGCGCCAGCTCGCCACGGCCTGCCATAGTCGTGATGAAAAGCATCAGCTCGTCCAGCAGCGGCGTATGCAATGTCTGCAAATAATCTAAAAAAGCAAATTCTATAGGCATAAGTCCTCCAAAAATTTATATTATAATCAGCAAAACGCTCCATTATTAGTATAGCATCCGCAAGCATTTTGCACAATAAAAAGCCTTGCCGGTATTTTGCATCAAGCAGAACGCCAGCAAGGCTTTATAGTTTATAGAAGCTTATTCAAATTCAATGGTAGCAGGCGGTTTCGTGGTATAGTCAAACAGCACGCGGTTGATGTGCTTAACCTCGTTGACAATACGGTTAGCCGCAGTCGTGATAGTAGCAGGCGGCAGCATGGTAACCTCTGCGGTCATGAAGTCCGTAGTAGTTACAGCACGCAAAGCGATAGCATAATCATAGGTACGCTCGTCGCCCATAACGCCAACACTGCGCATATTGGTCAGAGCAGCAAAATACTGGCTCGGACGCTCGCTCATCGGCAGCTTGTCCACCTCTTCACGATAGATTGCATCTGCATCCTGTACGATAGCAACCTTCTCCGGAGTTACGTCACCGATAATGCGGATAGCAAGACCAGGACCAGGGAACGGCTGACGTGCAACGAGATGCTCAGGCAGGCCCAGCTCGCGGCCGGATTGACGAACCTCGTCCTTGAACAGGTCGCGCAGCGGCTCAACGATTTCTTTAAAATCAACAAAGTCAGGCAGACCGCCTACGTTGTGATGGCTCTTAATGGTAGCAGATTCGCCGCCCAGACCGCTTTCAACAACGTCAGGATAAATCGTGCCCTGTGCCAGATAATCGACAGCGCCGATTTTCTTAGCCTCTTCTTCGAATACACGGATAAATTCTTCACCGATAATTTTGCGTTTGCCCTCAGGAGCAGTTACGCCAGCCAGCTTGCTGTAGAAGCGCTCGCGTGCATCAACGCAGATAAAGTTGATGTCGAACTGGCCGCCCTCACCGAAAACAGCGCAAACCTCTTCACGCTCGTTTTTACGCAGCAGGCCGTGGTCAACAAATACGCAGGTCAGCTGCTTGCCGATAGCCTTTGCCAGCATTGCAGCGCAAACGCTGGAGTCAACACCGCCGGACAGAGCGCACAGCACCTTGCCGTCGCCGATTTTTGCCTTCAGCTCAGCAACAGTCTGCTCAACGAAGGAATCCATCTTCCAGGTGCCGGAGCAGCCGCAGACATTGTAAACGAAATTGCTCAGCATCTTCGTGCCGTTTTCAGTGTGCAGAACCTCGGGATGGAATTGTACGCAATATAATTTGCGTGCTTCGTCCTCAGCAGTTCGGAGTGCTGGCAACAATTTTGAAGCCAGGAGCCGCAGTTTCAATATAATCGTTATGGCTCATCCAGCAAACATTCTTCTCAGGCAGGCCTGCGAACATCGGGCTGGTGGTGTCGAGGTCAACAACAGTTTTGCCATATTCACGCTCAGGAGCCTTGCAAACATTGCCGCCCAGCATGTGCATCATCAGCTGGCTGCCGTAGCAGATGCCCAGCACAGGCACGCCCCAGGTATAAATTTCCGGGTCGATAGTCGGAGAGTCTTCCAGATAAGCACTGTTCG
>URVO01000248.1 GCA_900551335.1 uncultured Phascolarctobacterium sp. | reverse complement strand
TTTTCCCCCTTTAATTATAATATCTGACTCAACAAAATACAACTATAAGCAAAAAAACAAAAAAGCAGTACTCACAGCGCTCAGAAAAACCGAGCACCGCAGGTACTGCTAACAGCCATTGTTACATAATAGCTTATCTACTAACGACGTAGGTCGAGAGGTACTGCTTATATAGTTGTAAATGTTGAATCTATAGTTAAGTATATAGGAGAAATCATATAAAGTCAAGCAAAATTCTGAAAATATATATGTGCTCCACCGTCAGCGCTGCGACGCCAATTCCCACACTTTGTAACTATCTTTACAACCTCACCCCCATTAGCAGAAAAAATCTTTTTTCTGCTTTACTTCTTCCGCAAAAAACAGTATTATTAAAGCAAGAGATCTGCACTTTCTATTTATTTGGAGGTTTTACAATGAAAAAATTAGTTTTGTTATTGACCACACTCTTCACTCTTGCTTTCGCTTGCAATGCCTTCGCTGCTGACGGTGGCGACTTAAATAAAGAACAAAAGACCGCGGACAAAATCGTTGCTTCCCTCAATGCGGATGCAGCCACCGCTTATGCCGGCTTCGCCTCCAGCCTGAGTCCTGAGCTCGACAAGAACATGGGCGTAAAGGGCTTCACTACTATCCAAAAGCAGGTTAAGGAGCAGCTTGGCGAAATGAAGAATTTGAAATTCGTCAACTTCCGCCGCTTTGATGATGGCGACGTTGTAGAATATGTTGGCAGCTTCAGCAAAGAAAAAACTGTCATTGTCCGCTTCATTTTCGACAAGAGCTTAAAGCTCAATACCCTGAGCTTCATTCCTGTCAAAGAACAGGCTCCTGCAGAAAAGAAATAACCGGCTATGAAGCGTAAGCTGATATTTCTTCTGTGCCTGCTGCTGCTTTGCTTCGCAAGCGCTGCCGCAGCGCAAAATCTGGAGAAGCTCGGCAGCACGACGAGCGGCGACCTGTATATCGACAAGGATAATATCCAGCCCCTGACTCATGACGGCAGGCTGTTTCTCCTGGTGCAAGCAGAGCTTCATTACAACGAGGAAACCCTGCCCAAGCTACAGTCCCTGCGTCCTGAGCTGCGCACCGCTGTCGAGGTCACGCAGATTTATATGTACAACAACGACGGCACGCAATATGCACTGCTCAAAAGCCTGTACACCGACAAGGACGCCAAGGTTGTCTACAGCGTCGACGGCACGCCTGAGCTGAAGCCTGTGCAAAGCAGGCTGCAAATGCTGTTGTACGAAAAGGCGCTCTCTCAGCTTGAGGAGCAAAAGCGTATTGCAGATATGCTGAAGCGCAAATATTGACAAAAAACAAAGGACTTTCGCCCTAGGCATTACGCCTGAACGAAAGTCCTTTTTTATATGCCGTTTAATCCTCCATCAGCCAGTCTATATACGCTCCGCGCACCGCTGCGCCGTCGCGCACGCGGATTGGCGCCTTAAAGCCGTTGCTCATCAGGAAAAACTTGTTGTCCATATGCTTCACATGCTGCATATTTATCAGCACGCCGCGATAGGTCATAAGAAAATACTTTTGCGTCAGCTTTTCGCTGATTTTGTTAATCGAGCTGTAGACCTTATAGGTCTGCGTCAGCGTATGGATAAAGCAATATTTATCCTGCACCTCGACGACCACGATATCCTTCGGCCTGATGCGCACAGGAGCATCGCCAGTGTCCAAGACGATATATTCCTCTCTATCCAGCAGACCGCAGCACCTGAGCGCCTTTTCCAGCTGCTCAATTTGCAGCGGCTTGAGCAGATAGTAGGAGGCCGCCAGCTCATAGCTTTCATTGGCAAATTCGTTGCTCGTGGTCAAAAACACCAGCTTGAAGCCAAAGCCCTGCTTCCTCAGCCTGCGCACCAGCTCCACGCCCGTCCCCTGCTCCAGAAAGATATCCATAATCACCAGCTGTGCATCGTTATGCAGCAAATACTCATAGCACTGCTCACCGTCGGTGAACAGCTTCAGCTCCAGCGGCAAGTCATACTTTTGGCACAGCTCCTGCAGCATGGGTGTCAAGTTTTCCAACCATAAAACCTCATCATCACAAGCTACAACACGCATACTCTCACTCTTTCTCTAAAACCCTATAAGATTTTTTATTTTGCCATTCTGTAGATATTTTCCATATCCTCAAGCTGCAACACCTTGAACTGACCGATGGTGCGCGTTTGCATGAAGCTGCACTTATAGGCCAGCGTCTTGATTT
>URVO01000247.1 GCA_900551335.1 uncultured Phascolarctobacterium sp. | reverse complement strand
CAACCGCTATTTCCGGTTATTTCGCTGAGCTCAGCAACAATCGTATCCAATACGAGCGTTTAGTCCTCTTCATTTCTGCATTCAGCCTGTTTGTAGCTAACTTTGGTCTGGAAAACATCATCCACTTCTCCATCCCTGTTATCTGCATGCTTTATCCGATTATTATCGCTCTGGTAATTCTCAACATCGGTCACGTGATTATCCAAGATGATCCCTTGACCTTCCGTCTCTGCCTGACACTGACGACTATTTTCGCTATTTTCGACGGTCTGCGCGTTGCCAACATCCGCTTTATGGCCTTAGACAACTTCTTGGCGCAGAACCTGCCCCTGTTTGATATCGGCTTCGGCTGGGTAGTGCCCTGCTTCGGCGGCATCGTACTCGGTCTGCTTTGCAAGTCGTTTACTAAAAAAGCTTAACAATTAACCAAAGAAGGTGTAATCCATGTCCAATGAAAAACAATGCAGCAGCGCGTCCTCCTGTGACCGCAGCAGCTGCGAGGGCTGTCCCTCCGCCAAAGGAGCGCACCAACCCACAGATTTTACTGCCAAGCTCAACGCAGGCAGCTCTGTAAAAAAGGTTATCGCTGTTGTCAGCGGCAAGGGCGGCGTCGGCAAATCGCTGATTACCGGCCTGCTCGCCAGCGCTATGCAGCGCCGCAATAAGCAGTGCGCTGTGCTTGATGCCGATATTACCGGTCCGTCCATGTGCAAAAACCTCGGCGTAAGCGGCAAGGCACAGGCCAGCGAGGCAGGCATTCTGCCCAAGAGCGCAGCCAACGGCCTGAAGCTTGTTTCTGCCAACATGTTCCTGCCGAACGAAACCGATCCGGTTGTCTGGCGCGGTCCGATTATCTCCGGCATGGTCAAGCAGTTCTGGAGCGACGTGCTCTGGGGCGACGTTGATTACATGTTTGTCGACATGCCGCCGGGAACTGGCGACGTGCCCTTGACAGTTTTCCAATCGCTACCGGTCGACGGTATCATCATCGTCACCTCGCCGCAGGAGCTTGTTTCCATGATTGTCGCTAAGGCTGTCAAGATGGCGAAGATGATGAACATTCCCATCATCGGTCTGGTTGAAAACTACGCCTACTTCCACTGCCCTGACAACGGCAAGGATTACGAAATCTTTGGTCCCAGCCATATCAACGCCACGGCTAAGGAATATGGTCTGCAAGTGCTGGCACGTCTGCCCATCAATCCTGAGCTGGCACAGGCCTGCGATGCAGGCAAGCTGACGGAATGCAAGCTTGAAGGCATCGAAGCCTGCTGTGACTATATCGAAGGCAATTTAAAATAAGCCAAACAAAGGCTGCCGGTACAAGAACAACCTTGTTTGCCGACAGCCTTTTTTAATATGAAAAGAGGGGATTTCATGTCTATTACTAAAGTACGTGACTATTTAAAGCAGTTCGCTGCAGATGAACGCATCATTGAGTTCGCCACCTCCAGCGCCACCGTTGAGCTGGCAGCGCAGGCCGCAGGCTGCGAGCCTGCGCGTATCGCCAAAACGCTTTCCTTCAAGCTGCATGACGACAGCGTTATCCTCATCGTCACCGCCGGTGATGCCAAGGTCGATAATGCCAAATACAAGCATTTCTTCGGCTGCAAGGCCAAGATGCTCAGTGCCGACGAGGTTGAGCCGCTCATCGGCCATGCGATTGGCGGCGTATGCCCCTTCGGCATCAACGCAGGCGTCAAGGTTTATCTCGACGAATCGCTGAAGCGCTTCGCCACCTTCTTCCCTGCCTGCGGCAGTCACAACAGTGCCATCGAGCTTACGCCCGAGGAGCTGGAAAAATTCTCGGCCAACTGCCAAGGCTGGGTTGACCTGTGCAAGGGCTGGCAAGAGGCTTAACGCAAAGAAAAAGGGTTGTCATCACGACAGCCCTTTTATTTTTTGCTTAAAAGCTAAGTATATTTATTTTTTTGCAGCTCACAGCAACGCCTTGGCTATGGCCTTTTTCAGCAGACAGATATTAATCGGCTTCGCCAGATGGCCGTTCATGCCTGCCGCCAACGCCTTTTCCTTATCCTCATCGAAGGCATTCGCCGTCATCGCAATAATTGGAATCAGCGCATTCTCTGTATTCAAGGCGCGAATCCGCCTTGTCGCCTCATAGCCATCCATAAGCGGCATCTGAATATCCATCAGCACCAAATCATAGCGTCCTGCAGCGACCTGCCGGAGCTTCTCCACCGCCACAGTGCCATCATCGGCGG
>URVO01000246.1 GCA_900551335.1 uncultured Phascolarctobacterium sp. | reverse complement strand
TGATCGTGACCGCGAAATTGAAGCGTTCGAGCCGGTGGAATACTGGACGCTAAGCGCCAAGCTGCGCGAGAATGCCAAGGCGCCGATTTTTGAAGCAGAGGCCGTGAAGTATCAGGGCAAAAAGCTCGAGCTGCACAACGTAGAGGAAGCACGCGCAGCGGAGGCTGCTCTGAGCAAGGCTGAGTACATCGTGCAGGAGGCAGTACGCAAGGAGCGCAAGCGCCATCCTGTACCGCCGTTCACAACGTCCAGCCTGCAGCAGGAGGCTAACAAAAAGCTAAACTTCTCTGCCAAGAAAACCATGATGCTGGCGCAGCAGCTTTATGAAGGCGTTTCTCTGGGCAAAGGCTCTGTCGGCCTGATTACCTATATGAGAACGGACTCCGTGCGTCTGGCTGACGTGGCTATCGAGGAAATCCGCACTTATATACAGCAAAACATCGGCAGCGAGTTCTGCTCGCCAAAGGTTAACCACTATACAACGAAAAAGAATGCGCAGGACGCGCATGAGGCAGTGCGTCCGACCAGCATTGAGCGCACGCCGCAGGAGATGATGCAGTATCTGAATAAAGACCAGCTGCGCCTGTATACGCTCATCTGGAACCGTGCCGTTGCCAGCCAGATGGCTGACGCCGTATATGATGTGACGACGCTGACGATTGGCGCAGGTGATTACCAGCTGCGTGCAACAGGCTCCATCATGAAATTCCCCGGCTGGCTGCAGCTGGCAGGCAAATTTGCCGATGAGGAGAAGGACAAGACTGTTCCTTATATCGAGCCGGATACGAAAATCGTATTGCACAAGCTGCTACCCGCAGAGCAGCACTTCACCGAGCCGCCTGCTCACTTCACCGAAGCAACGCTGATTAAGGAGCTGGAGGACAAGGGCATCGGCCGTCCGAGCACCTATGCGCCGACTATCGTGACGATTCTGAACCGCGGCTACGTGGTTAAAGAGGGCAAGAAGCTGCTGATTACTGAGCTTGGCCTGATGACCGTCGATATGCTGACGGAATACTTCAAGGGCCTTATCAGCATTCCGTTCTCCGCACAGATGGAGGCTCACCTCGACGAAATCGCAGAGCATAAGACGACGAAGGAGGCTGTTCTGCACAGCTTCTACGATCCGTTCGCTGAGGATCTGAAGGTAGCGGAGGAAAAAATTCCGCATGTCGAGATTCCCTTGGAGGTTTCCGACGTTCCCTGTGATAAATGCGGCAAGATGATGGTTATCCGCGAAGGACGCTTTGGCAAGTTCCTCGCGTGCCCCGGCTTCCCGGACTGCCGTAATACTAAGCCTATTCTCGTCAAGATTGGCGTGAAATGCCCCAAATGCGGCGGTGAGCTTATCGAGCGCAAGACTAAGACCGGCAAAATCTTCTACGGTTGCGAAAAATATCCTGACTGTGATTTCACGACGTGGGATAAGCCGCTCAACGAAGCCTGCGGCAAGTGCGGCGGTATGCTCGTAGAGCACGTAGAGCGCAACGGCAGAAAGCAGAAGTTCTGCAGCAATCCGGAATGCGCCGATGCTCGTCCTGTACGTCCGTCTACAGCCAAGACTACGACTGCTACGACGACTACAAAAACCGCTACCAAGAAAACGAAAACAACTACACGCAAAACAGCTGCCAAAAAGACTACGACTAAGGCGGCTGCAGCAAAGAAAGGTACTAAAGCATAATGACAACAACTCCCGTACATGTAATCGGAGCTGGTCTGGCTGGCTGTGAGGCTGTCAATCAGCTTACGCGTCAGGGCATCCCTGTAATATTGCACGAAATGCGTCCTGTAAAGAGTGACGCTGCGCATAAAACTGATTATTTTGCCGAGCTGGTATGCAGCAACTCGCTGCGTGCCGGTAATATTGAAAACGCTGTTGGTCTGCTGAAGGAGGAGATGCGCCGTCTTGGTTCGCTCATCATGCAGCAGGCAGACAAGCATCAGGTGCCTGCCGGCGGTGCTCTGGCCGTTGACCGCGACGGCTTCGCTGCAGGCGTGACGGAGGCAGTGAAAAGCAATCCGCTCGTAACTGTAGTATATGAAGAGGTTACGGATTTGGAAAGCTTGGAAGGCACGGTTATTGTAGCCAGCGGTCCGCTGACGAGTGATGCGCTGTCTGCCAACATCAAGGAGCTGCTGCACGAGGAATATTTCCATTTCTTCGATGCTGCCGCACCGATTGTCACTGCTGATTCTCTTGATTATGACAAGGTTTATCGTGCGTCCCGCTATGACAAGGGCGGCGCTG
>URVO01000245.1 GCA_900551335.1 uncultured Phascolarctobacterium sp. | reverse complement strand
TAAAAATTATCTGCATTAGCTGGTATATACAAAAACTCCCCATCCGTCTTACCTTGCGGTAAGAAAGATGGGGAGCTGCTTTTTCAGCTTATATAATTCTTTTAGTCCTGTCCGGGAACCTTGAGTACAGCGCCGGTAGCAGCAGAGGTAACGAGTGCTGCGTAGCGTGCCAGATAGCCGGTTTTAACCTTCGGCGGCGGGCAAACCCAGTTCTCACGGCGTTTAGCCAACTCTTCGTCGCTCAGGCGAACGTTCAGCGTGCGGTTCGGAATATCGATTTCGATGATATCGCCGTTTTCAATCAGCGCAATGTTGCCGCCCTCGCGTGCTTCAGGAGAGATGTGGCCGATGCAGGCACCACGGGTAGCGCCGCTGAAGCGGCCATCGGTCAGCAGAGCAACGTCCTTGTCATGGCCCATGCCGGCGAGCACGGAGGTCGGGTTCAGCATTTCACGCATGCCGGGACCGCCCTTCGGACCTTCATAGCGGATAACAACAACGTCGCCGGATTTAACCTCTTTCGCGCAGATAGCAGCGATAGCTTCGTCCTCAGAGTCATAAACCTTAGCGGGGCCGCTGAACACCTTCATAGAGGGGTCAACAGCGCTTTCCTTGACAACGCTGCATTCAGGAGCAATGTTGCCCTTCAGTACAGCGATGCCGCCGGTTTTGTTGTACGGATTTTCAACGCTGTGAATAACCTCAGGACGCAGGATTTCTGCGTGCTCAATGATTTCGCCAACGCTTCTGCCGCCAACAGTCTTGGCATCCTTATGAATCAAGGAGAGACGGTCGAGCTCGTGCATAACAGCAGGAATGCCGCCAGCCTCGTTGAGGTCAACGATATGGTGGCTGCCGCCCGGGCTCATCTTGGTCAGGTACGGAGTTTTCTTGGAAATTTCATCGAACAGGGACAGCGGCAGGTCGAGACCGGCGTCATGAGCGATAGCAGGCAGATGCAGGGCAGTGTTGGAGCTTCCGCCGATTGCCATATCTACAGTAATAGCGTTTTTGAAGGCGTCCAGCGTCATGATGTCGCGAGGCAGCGGGCCGTTGTTTTTAATCAGCTCCATAACTGCCATGCCGGCATGCTTAGCAAGAGCGATACGCTTGCCGTTATAGGCAGCAGGAATAGTGCCGTTGCCGGGCAGGCCCATGCCAAGAACCTCGGTCAGGCAATTCATGGTGTTGGCGGTGAACAGACCGGAGCAGCTGCCGCAGCCGGGGCAAGCGCAATGCTCGATGTCGCTCAGCTCGCATTTGTCAATCTGGCCGGATTCAAAGCGTCCGGCAGCTTCGAAAACAGTGGATACGCTGATATCCTTGCCCTGATAACGGCCAGGCAGCATCGGACCGCCGCTGACAACAACGGTAGGGATGTTCAGACGAGCTGCAGCCATCAGCATGCCGGGAACGATTTTATCGCAGTTCGGGATTAATACCAGACCATCGAAGGCGTGGCCGTTGGCAACAGCCTCGATGCTGTCGGCAACAAGCTCGCGGCTAGCCAGAGGATATTTCATGCCGTCGTGGCCCATAGCAATGCCGTCGCAGATGCCGATAGCCGGGAACTCAATCGGAGTACCGCCAGCCTCCAGCACGCCGTATTTGGCAGCCTTAGCGATAGTGTCCAGATGCATATGGCCCGGAATGATTTCGTTAGCGGCACAGCAGATGCCGATTAACGGTTTTTTCAGTTCTTCTTCAGTATAACCCATCGCATAGAATAAAGAGCGATGAGCAGCTCTTGTAGAGCCTTCTTTTACTTGAGTGCTTCTCATTTTGATTTTACCTCTTTCCCTTATTAATGTTCTTTTTCGACCGCTTGGGGGTCTTTTTCTTTTTTTATAACAGAACATAGCCCCTGATTTTGGGTACTCTAAAAATTTTACATTTTTTAGCGACGAATGTCAATTATTCGGCGCGTAAATCTGCGTTTTTTGTAACATCGGGAAAATTTTATCTGTTATTAGTAAAGTTTGTTACAAATCAGTCACAAGTTTAAAAAGATTTCACGACTAGGGGAAAACCGATAGTATATAATAGGCGTAGAAATAATTAGGGGAGGTATACATAATGAAAACTAAACTTACTGAGCTTTTAGGTATTAAGTATCCTGTGATTCAGGGTGGTATGGCGTGGACGAGTGACGCTAATCTGGCAGCAGCAGTTTCTAATGCCGGCGGCGCAGGCATCATTGGCAGCGGCGGCCGCACTGTGGAGTGGACGCGTGACGAGGTGCGTAAGGCAAGAAGCCT
>URVO01000244.1 GCA_900551335.1 uncultured Phascolarctobacterium sp. | reverse complement strand
GAATCTGCAAAGTTCCTCGATGGCCCCGGCAACAAGGTGCTCATGAAATCTGCCAGCGAAATTGGCCGCGTAGTTGACGAGCTGCGTCAACGTGACCTGATTAAACACTCTGGCATGGTTGAGCGCTGCGGTCTGCCCGGCGAAAAGGTTTATCGCGATCTGGAGAAGGTTGATCCTAACAGCAGCTATTTCTCTGTAATTCTGGTTAAAGAAAAGGAGTTTGATAAATAATGATTTACTTTATTGGTGCTGGCCCTGGTGCTGCTGATTTAATTACTGTGAAAGGTAAAGAATTGCTGGAAAAAGCAGACCTGGTTATTTATGCAGGCTCTCTTGTAAATCCGGCGCTCTTGGATTACTGCAAACCGGAATGTGTTATCATGAACAGTGCACATATGACTCTGGAAGAGGTTATTGCTGCTATGGTTCCGGCTTCTCAAGCCGGCAAGCTGGTTGTTCGTCTGCACACCGGTGACCCGAGCGTTTACGGTGCACACCGTGAGCAGATTGATATGCTGCGCAGCTACAATCTGGATTATGAAATTGTTCCTGGCGTAAGCTCCTTCTGCGCTGCTGCTGCAGCTCTGAAGGCAGAATATACTCTGCCAAATGTCAGCCAATCTGTTATCATCACCCGTATGGAAGGCCGTACTCCGGTTCCTGACCGTCAGAAGATCGCTGACTATGCTGCACATAAGGCTACTATGGTAATCTTCCTGTCCAGCGGCATGCTCGAAAAGCTGCAGGTTGAGCTGGTTAAGGGCGGTTATTCCAAATCCACTCCGGCTGCTATTGTTTACAAAGCAAGCTGGCCGGACCTTGGCAGAAAATGCTGAGAAATATGGTATCAACAAAACTGCACTGATTACTGTTGGCGGCTTCCTGGGCAGCGACTATGATCGCAGCGAGCTGTACAATCCGACCTTTGCTCATGGCTTCCGTGCTGCGGATCCGAGCAAGCTGGATGTTAAGCCTGAGGTGTAATACGCTATGCAGGCCGCTGTATTTTCCTTTTCCGCGCGTGGCGCAAAGCTTGCTGCGCAGGTGGGGGAATATCTGACGAGTATAGGCTATGATGTTGATATACAGACGGTTGCCAAATATGCGGAGCAGGCTAGTCAAAAGCCTATGCTTCCTGACCATAACGCTGCTTGCGGTGAGTGCTTTGGCAAGTGCCAGACCTTAGTATTTGTTGGCGCTGCAGGCATTGCTGTGCGCACGATTGCACCGTTTATCAAAAGCAAGCTGACAGATCCTGCTGTTATCTCTGTCGATGAACGCGGCAGCTTTATTATCCCACTGCTAGCAGGTCATATCGGCGGTGCGAATGAAATCGCCCGCTGCCTGGCTGCGGCGTTGGGGGGAACCTGTTGTGTGACGACGGCGACGGATGTTAATGGCTTATTTGCTGTGGACGAATGGGCTGCACGCAATCACATGGTTCTGACATCCTTGAAGGCGGCAAAGGATTTTGCTGCTGCCTTGGTTGATGGTCAGCAGGTAGGCCTAGATTATGACGCTGCCTTTCAGGTGGCAGGCGAGCTGCCGCGTCAGGTGGTAGTGAGCGATGCTCCTGCTGTAGGCATGGCGATAACGCTGGATAAGACGCTGGCGCCGTTCGCTTCGACTGTCTGCCTGTTGCCGAAGATTGTGCATCTGGGCATTGGCTGCCGTCGCAATACTCCGTTAGAAAAAATTGAGGCTCTGGTGCTGCCGGAGCTGGAAAAGCTCAAGCTTGACAAGCGCTGCATTGTGGCGCTGGCAAGCGTGGACCTGAAAAAGGATGAGCAGGGCCTTTTGGCCTTTGCTAAAAAATATCGCCTGGCGGCGAACTTTTATACAGCCGATGAGCTGAACGCTGTTGAAGGCGAGTTTACTCCCTCTGCTTTTGTCAAAAGCGTGGTAGGGGTAAGCAATGTGTGCGAGCGCAGTGCTGTCCTCGATAGTAAGGGCGGCAGGCTGCTTTTGCGCAAAACAAGCTGTGATGGTGTAACTCTTGCTGTTGCAGCAGAAAACCTGACACTGGATTTTTCCAGAACAGGCTTGAAAACAGACTAAGGAGAAAATATTATGTCTAAATTATTTGTTGTTGGCCTTGGCCCTGGCGGCGTAGAGCAAATGACCAAGCGTGCTTATGAAGCACTGAAATCCTGCGATGTAATTGCTGGTTATAACGTATATGTAAACCTGATTAAGGAAGACTTCAAAGATAAAGAATTCCTGTCCAATGGTATGCGTAAAGAGGTTGACCGCTGCAAGCTG
>URVO01000243.1 GCA_900551335.1 uncultured Phascolarctobacterium sp. | reverse complement strand
AAGACGTAGCCCGAGACGAACATGACCAGCGGTACGGCAAACAGCGAGATAATATCCAGCAGCATTTCAGAAATTGTTACCCAGGAACGCTGCTGCGCACTGTTAAAATACCAGGTGGTATGCATGAGCATGACGCCGAGCACGACAAAGCCACGCAATAAAAGTGTTGAACTCATAGTAGTGAACATCTTCTTTCTAGCAATACTACATTGTACTACTTTAATAATAATAGTCAAATAGCGTTTAAGCATTAACATTATAACCAGATGGAATATATTAAACGATTAGCAAGATGATATGCGTTTGCGTAATAAAACATATTCCACGTAAGTATAAGTGGTGTGGCAAGTATCCTGTTATTCCAAACTGTTATACCTCTAGATATTGTAATTTTTAACGAAATGGTTTATATTATAACTAAAGGGAATAGAAAATATTCTAGGGTTCGCGCAGCGCCAAACCGCATATTAGAGAAAGCGGGGTATACATCATGCAAAGGTTCTTAACAGCAATTTATCAGAAGGCAGATGGAGAAGCGAAGGAGCAGTACAGAGTATTAAATTTTCTGGAGCTGCTGGCTTTTATAAACCTCTTCGTCTTTTACTCTGTGTATAATGTAAACGTTGGCTATGGCGCAGATGCGCAATGGCAGTTCAGCGAAGCTTATGCCTTATGGCAGAAATATACAATCTGGTCTTTGGTCGTTATCTGCGGCATGACATTCACGCAGGTCAGCAATGTACTGCTGAAGGGCGTCACCTTTCTAGGCATCGGTTTGGTGGTTACGCTGGCAAGCAGCGTGCTGTTGCCGGAGCAAACTATTTACTTCGGAATCTTTACCTTCCTAGGCATGGCAATGCTGCTGGTGCAGGCACTGCACAGCTGGCTGAAAAAATCTCCCGGCTCCTGTGGCTGGCTTTTGTCCGCAATTGCCTATGATTTGACCAGACATCTGACTGATGGCGTTATTATCTGGCAGGGCAAGGTTATCGGTCATGTGCCGCAGCTGCTCTACACCAAAGCAACGACCTGGATAGGCTTTCCGGCTGCTGGATTCAGCTCGATGGAATACGTGCCCTTCCTGCCGAATATTTTCCTGTTCATCTGCGGTGTTTACTTCTTCCAGTTCCTGACTGAGCATGAAAGAGGTCAGCAATATTTAGCAAAATTACGTTAAGCCTTTATTTCTTTTTTATCAATATACAAGGTCTCTGGTAACGGTTTTGTATTTACAAATCTTAGATGCAATGTCCCAAGCATCAAAACGTCCAATGTCCCCGGATGTGTAAATATATAGTGCTCAGAGAAAACGAAAACTCTTCCACAAATGTCCCGGTGGAAGAGTTTTTTCCTGTGTTTTTTTATAAGTTAGAGCTCTTTAAAATAGCGTCTAGGTCACAAACCTGCTGTGAGTTACGCGTCTTGGAAAGCGGTCTGTCCTTTACCTTGACTACAGTTTTGTAAACATCAGCAGTAATGTCGGAAATCGGACGAGCAACAAATTCTTCGCCGAGGTCCTCGCCTTCTTCAACAGGCACGATGGAAACTGCGGCTTTTACGCGCGTCCATTCCAAGGTAGTGCTGCGTGTGGTGCTGGTGCAGGTGATGCGGGGTACCATGGATTTTTGGGCGAAGGCCTTGAGCACAATTTCTGAGCAGCCACTGGAAAGGCTTAGGGGAACATCCTCCAAATCCTTGAGGGTTACGCTTTTTTGGCCGTCCTCCAGGAAAACGGAGTCCTTATGGAAAACTGCCGTGAGCTCCTCGTCGCGGCGGAAAAGCACCTCGAAGTTATCCTGATGCTCAATAGGAACGCTGAAAATACCCAGCTCCGTGATGCCGTTTAAAAGCTGCTGCGTCTGCTCATTGATGCTGGCTTCGAAAAGCTCGCACTTGATATTGGGATAGAGGGCGCAGAAATCCTTTAGTGAGGATTTGATGAAAAGAGCACTGCGAGAGTTGGCGATGCTGAAGCGCAGCGTGCCGACAACGCCGCCGACGATGTTTTCAATTTCGCTTTTGGCTAAATCCTCCAGCGCACACATATATTTTGCTTTCTGGTAGAGTACACGCCCGGCTTCGGTGAGCAGAATCTGTCTGCTGCCGCGGGTGGTGATGATCAGCTTGGTGCCGAAGTAATTTTCTAATGAACGCAGTTGTTTGCTGAGAGCTGGCTGGGCGATATGCACAAAGTCAGCAGCACCGGTAAAGCTGCCTGCTTCAATAATAGCTAAGAAATTACGATAATTGTCTAGTTCCATATAAGCCTCCAATCAAAAAACTGTT
>URVO01000242.1 GCA_900551335.1 uncultured Phascolarctobacterium sp. | reverse complement strand
ATCAGCACGGAATGTGCCGGTATGGTGGAAGAAGCACGCAAGCTCGTGCAGATTGCCGACAACATTGTTGTTAAAATTCCTTGCATTCCTGAAGGCCTGAAGGCTGTAAAAATCCTCAGTGCTGAAGGTATAAAAACCAACGTAACGCTGGTATTCAGCATGTCGCAAGCGCTGCTGGCTGCTCGTGCAGGCGCAACCTATGTCAGCCCGTTCATCGGTCGTTTGGACGATATCGGTGAAAACGGCGTGCAGCTTGTAGAAAATATCGTTAAAGCCTTTAAGCTGTATGGCATTACTACCGAGGTTATTGCTGCCAGCATCCGTAATCTGGAGCATGTGGAGAAGGTTATGCTGACCGGCTGCCAGATTGCTACGATTCCGACCAAGGTTCTGGAGCAGATGATTAAGCATCAGCTGACGGATAAGGGCCTGGCACAATTCATGGCAGATTACCGAAACAGCCTGAAAAAATAATTATAGTTTACCCCATCTGTCGTCTTTAACGTTCGACGGCTCTCATGGTAGGGCCGTTGGACGTTAGTGAGGCAGAGAGGGTATTTTTTGTTTTCTTATATGATGAGGTGAGAAGATGAATTTAAAAAAATTTATGCAGGCTGCGCTGGTGATGCTGTCCTGCGGCCTGCTGAATATCGCAGGTGCTGAGCAGCGCGTAATTCACGTGCCGACAGATTATGCGCAGCAAAAGGCTGAGGCGAGTCTGACGATGACGGGACCGAAGCTGCTTTTCAGCGATAGTCCGGAAACAGTTTATGACAACGGCATTTTGTATCGCGATAAGGTGCAGGGCGAGGTGCGCTTGTTTTTGCATCATGTCAACGGCGTGAGCGGTACGACGAAGAAGCTGGCGGTGCTGGTGAAGAATAAGGACAGCCTGCGGCCTGTTGCGTATAGCATTACGCGTCGCGGTGAGGCTGGTTATAGCTATGATTATCTGGCCGCAGGCAAAAAGGCGCAGAAAAAATATCTGCTAGAGGATAAGCAAAAACCCCTGGAGAGCAAGCTGGGCTTTGGGCGCAGCGCCGAGCTGCTGACGGGACGCGGCATTGCTATGCCCTCGGATAAGCTATATACAGAGACGATAGATATGTATTTTGCTAAGCCAGTTGAGTTCAGCGTGCTTATGTGCGAGGAAAAAACTGATTTAGAGCTGTTTAATGAAGCGGCACCGATTCTGCCGATGGATGAGCATCCGCTGCGCGGCACCTTTGAGGGTAGCGACTGGACTTACAAACTAAAGAATCCTATCAGCAAGCCATCCGAGGCGCTGTATCTGGAGCTGGCTTCACCGAGCCTGCCTGAAGGCTATGCCAAGGGCGTGGACGCAACGACGGGACTGCCTGCTGAGAATTATGGCAACTATGGTGTGCTTTATAATGTAGATTTCACGATTAAGGGCAAGGAGCCTGTGACCTTTATCTTTAATCCAATTGGTGGCTGGTTTGCCGGCTATGGCGTGCTGGAGAATAAGACAAAGGGCGAGCGCAAGCTTATCGGCTTGCCGCAGAACCAGATTTCTGTAGGCGATCCGGAGGATGAAGCGCTGGACCTTGGCCTGCTGCATGCAGGCGAATATCGCTTTACCTGGTCCCCGCCGGGAGCATCGAATCTGCCGGTGCAGGTTATCTGGATCAGACCTGGCGAGCTGGAGTCGAGCAAGCGTATAAGTAAATAATTTTTTGAGCCGAGCGTTTTTTCGCCCGGCTTTTTTTTAGTTATAAAATTTTTTTTGAAAAATTTTTGTCAGGTGTTGGCTTTCAATATTTTCTCAGGGAAGAATAAATTGTAGCTAGTTGCGCCAGGTAAATAGATAAAAAGTAAATATAGTAGTATCAAAAGATTAATTTTTCTAAGCATTAGGCAAGAACGAGACTTATGTCGTCGGCCTAATGCTTTTTTTATTAGTACGCGAGCGTTGGCAATGCGCCCCGCGAGGGGCGCGCAAGCAAAGGGACTCGATGTACCTTTGCTTGACTGGGGGGGACAACGTGGTACACTATGTTTATAAAAATGTTGAATATAAGTTGCATTTCAAATTTGAAAGCGTTTCAAAGTTTTAATAAACGTAGGGTTTAAGGAGAAAAAGCATGAGCGAACAGACGAAGAAGGTAGGAGAACGCATTAGGCTTATCCGCATGAGTAAGGATATTCCGCAGGCTATTGTGGCTGAAAGCATTGGCGTTAGTCAGTCACTTTTGAGCAATATTGAAAGTGGTCGCTGTAATGTAACGCTGGAGAATCTGATTAAGCTGCATGATGTGCTCGAGTGTCCGATGCGCGATT
>URVO01000241.1 GCA_900551335.1 uncultured Phascolarctobacterium sp. | reverse complement strand
TAATTTCCATCTGCCATACTAAGATAATGGTACAGACCTCTCTTTGAAGAAAAGTAGTTTTGCATAAGCGGAATAAATTCATGGCTGAAATCCGTTTCCTTATAAACGACCGGCGACCGGAACCATTCCAAAAGAGTTGGATTAGAGCGATGCAAAAGGCGTAAGGCCTTCTGCAGGTCCCATCCATTTATGTCCAGCAAATCGTTGATGGGGAATTCAAGTACATCCCTCGTCCTTTCTAGCTTCAAATAATAATCTCTTGGCCGTACATAAATAAAACGTACATCAAAATCACTGTCCGGAGATGCAAAGCCCCATGCACGGCTGCCAGATTCAACTGCATGGAGAATCCTGACATGCTCCTGTATCTCTATCTGTTGTAATTTTTCACTAATGACTTTTCGCATCGTCACCACACCTCGCCTTCACTAAGCTTTAGCTATATTTTACACGATGAACTGACGTTGCCTATGCACACCGCTGCAAACCCGTCCTCGCTAAGCTCCAGCACCCGTAGCTGACCGCCCATTTCCACTGCTCCGTCCAAATTAAAGCAATGCTCATTGACCTCGACGGGTACGCCCTCATAATTGCGGTGACCGTGAACCTGATACTCATTATCGGCAGCGTGCTCCGCAAAGCTCATATCCACAGCCAGGCCATCCTCATACTCGCCTGTTCCATAAATAAGCTCTGCTGCCGCCACCAGCGAAAGGTTTTCAGGCATACGCGCAAGTCCGCCGTGGCTCGCCAAAACCTTCTTGCCATGATACGTATAGCAGAAGCATTGCGACAGCCTCCTGTACAAGCCATACACAGCCTTGCGGCTCAAGCCGGCCTTCGCCAGCTCCCCTGCTGTCTGCATCCGAAACTCCTTCGAGCCGGCGCCATCTGCCAAGCCGTAATCCCGCAGGCTGGCCTCATGGTTGCCCTCCAGCAGCGTCACGTTCTCCAGCTGTGCAAGCTGCAGCAGCAGCTTGATAACCTCTGCATTTTCACAGCCTCGGTCAATATAATCTCCGAGGAAAACGTAATAGTTCTCCGGACGGATTTCCTGCAGATACTCATTCAGCGGCTTGCAGCAGCCGTGAATATCACCGATATGAATAACCTTCTTATACGCAGACAAATCACGCGGCTTATACCAGATTTGCGCAAGCTCCTCCGGCTTAATCACCGTGATGCCAGACGGCACCTTGTTGTCAGCAAGCTGCGCATGCATCCTCTTAATAACCGCATCCGGAACCTGCTTATATTCCTCACGCAGACGATTTCTTTGCAGCACCTCTGCAAGCGACACGTCCGTAAAGTCAACCACATAAACGCGATACTTATACTCGTTGGCCAGCTTTTTATAATTCGTCATATCCTTGCCGCGGATATTCGTGGCATCCACTACCGTGAGGCAACCACGCCTCATGCGCTCCTCCAGCAGGTTCAGCAAAAGCGGCCACATAACTTTATCAAAGCGCTGGCTGATGCACCATCTGCCTTCGTTATCCAGCACCGGAGAGGAGTACAGCAACCGCAGCGCGTCCGCACTTAGAGTATACGGCGCCAGGCCCTGCTCCTTTATAAACGTACTCTTGCCGCTGCCTGGCACACCGCGCAGCAACAACAAAATTCTCATAGTAATCACCATTTTCTCACATTACAAAAAAGCAGAACCCTCTAAGCTATAGCCATAGTCTTGAGAGTTCTGCTTTTTACGATTATATACTTTTGCCGACGCTTTAACCTTCGTAATCGGCTTCACATTTCCCCAGCCGCCTCGTTTGGAGGCGTTGACTAGCTTTTGCTGTTTTTTCGACATCTTTTCATAGCTAATATATTTTTCCATTTCTTAATCCCTCCATTTTCTGCTCAATCTAAATAATATCTTGCTGCTACGTTAATGATAACACAACAGCAAGATTTTATCTTGGAAAAAAAGTTGCGCACTTGAAAAATGCGGCTATATAATCTTATTTTTTATCAAAATCTAACAATCCCTTTATCTCGTCCAGGCTTTCTGCAAAATATACTCCCTGCTGCTTTTCCGCAGAAGAAAAGCCCTTAGCAATCATCTGCTGCAGAAAGTGCTTCACATCATCATAATAACCATCAAGATTGTAATAAATGCACGGCGCATGCAGCTGTCCTAATGAGAGCTTGGACATAATCTCACTGACCTCCTCCAGCGTCCCCACGCCACCGGGAAACGCAATGAAAGCATCGCCAAGCTCAATCATCTTCGTCTTGCGCTCCGCCATATCCTTGGCAACTATCAGCTGCGTCAGTCCTTCATATTGGTATGCTGCATCTATAAAAAACTGCG
>URVO01000240.1 GCA_900551335.1 uncultured Phascolarctobacterium sp. | reverse complement strand
CCCGCAGCTGATTAATGATTTGCGCAACAGCGGCACCTGGGAGCTGTGCGATATTCCTGAGCAGGAGAACACCGAGGTGGTGACGGTCAGCGCTTATTATGCAGATGATGAGAAGCTGGAAAAGCGTCTGGCGGAGATTGAGGAGCAGCTTGAGCTTATCGAGGAACGCATCGGCAAATACCGCTTTGGCAATACGCGCTTCCGCAAGGTGAACGAGCAGGACTGGGCGAACGAATGGAAGCAGTATTTCCATGTTACCCATGTAGGCAAGAGCCTGGTTATCAAGCCGAGCTGGGAGGAATATGCTGCCAAGGAGGGCGAGCATGTTATCGAGATTGACCCGGGGATGGCGTTTGGCACGGGCACGCACCACACGACGAATATGATGATGGAGCGTCTGGAGAAGGTTATTACGCCTGAGGCTGAGGTGTTCGACGTGGGCACGGGCAGCGGTATTTTGGCGATTGCCTCTGCTATGCTGGGTGCAAAATCTGTTAAGGCAGTGGATATTGATGCTGTGGCAGTGCGCGTGGCACGCGAGAACGTGGCAGACAACGGCCTGATGGAGCAGATTGAGGTGCGCGAAGGCGATTTGCTGCACGGCACTGAGGGCAAGGCGGATGTGATTATTGCGAATATTATTGCTGATATTATTATCATGCTGCTGAAGGATATTCCGCAAAAGCTTAATGACGACGGCGTTTTCCTGGCTAGCGGCATTATTGAGGAGCGTGTGCCGGATATTGAGGCTGAGGCGCAGAAGCAGGGCCTGGTGGTTGATGCGATTGACCATAGAGGCGGCTGGGTAGTTATGCAGATGAAGAAAAAGTAAGAGGAATCTATATGCATCGTTTTTTTGTACCGCAATTATATAACGAAACAATGACTATTGAGGGTGTGGATGCGCGTCACATCAGCAAGGTGCTGCGCATGCAGCCGGGTGCGCAGCTGCAGATTGTCAGCGATGATGGCGTGAGCGCGTTGGCGGAGATTACGGCGATTGACAGCGAGTGCGTGACTGTGCGCTGCTTGGAGAAGCTGGCTGAGAGTCATGAGCCTGCTGTGCGTCTGATTTTGGCGCAGGGACTGGCGAAGGGCGAGAAGATGGATTTCATCATCCAGAAGGCTGTGGAAATGGGCGCGTACAGCGTGGTGCCGGTGGCAATGGAGCATTCCGTGGTACGTCTTGACGGCGCGAAGGCTGCGAAAAAGGTGGAGCGCTGGCAGAAGATTGCCGAGTCTGCGGCGAAGCAGAGCAAGCGCGATATTATTCCGCAGGTTCAGCCTGTGCAGTCTCTGGCGCAGATGTTGGCGGCGAATGCTTGCGCGACGAAAATTATCGCTTATGAATGCGAGGATAAAAAGAGCCTGAAGGCAGCGCTGACAGAGGCAAAGGCCGAGGGCAGGCTGACCGACCTTCTGCTGATTATCGGGCCTGAGGGCGGCATCAGCGAGGCAGAGCTGGAGGCGGCGCGCAGCGCTGGTGCTGTGCCTGTGAGCCTTGGACGCAGAATTTTGCGTGCTGAAACAGCAGGTCTTGTCGCTATATCCGCGATTTTTTATGAGACAGGAGATTTAGGAGATTAAAAATAGATGAGAAAAATTGCATTTTATACTTTAGGCTGCAAGGTTAATCAGGCCGACACAGCTAGCATGGAGGGGATTTTCCGCGCGTCTGGCTACGAGGTTGTGCCCTTTGGTGAGCAGGCTGACGTTTATCTGGTGAACACCTGCGTTGTTACGAACACAGGCCAGCGCAAGTCGCGCCAGATTATCAACCGCGCTGTGCGTCACAATCCGCTGTCGCTCGTTGTTGTTACCGGCTGCTATCCGCAGACTGCGCCGGAAGAGGTGCGTGCGATTGAGGGCGTTGATGTTATCATCGGCAACCAGGAGCGTGCGCGTATTGTGGAGCTGGTCAATGAGGCGCTGGAGCATAAGCAGACAGAAATTCTTGACAATGTACAGAAGATGACCGTTGATACAAAATTTGAGGAGCTGGGCGTAGGCACGGAAACGGACAAGACGCGTGCCTTCCTGAAGATTCAGGAGGGCTGCAATCAGTATTGCACCTATTGCATTATTCCCTTTGCCCGTGGTCCGCTGCGCAGCAGAAGCCTTGCAAGCATTCGCGAGGAGGTTGCAAAGCTTGTGGCGGCAGGCTATAAGGAGGTTGTGCTCATCGGCATTCACCTTGGCTGCTATGGCAAGGAGCTGGCGAAGGAGGGCAAGCAGGTTTCGCTGTATGACGCAGTAAAGGCAGCGCTGTCTGTCGAGGGCATGGAGCGTGTGCGCCTTGGCTCTTTGGAATCCGTAGAGGTG
>URVO01000239.1 GCA_900551335.1 uncultured Phascolarctobacterium sp. | reverse complement strand
CTTCTCCAGCGCACGCCAAGCCACAGCAGTATGCGTATCCATAAGATAATGATAGTCGCTATAAATGCGGCTGATGGCCTCCTTCGTTTCCAGCTCGTCAACCCATGCGCCAAAGAACTCGCTCTGGATACGCTTAAGGTCATCGCTGTCCACCTGATAGAAGCCTTCATTATTTAAGCGCTGCATATACTCTGCTACGCGCACAGCATCACCGTCGCTGACGTTGTAGAGCAGACGCTCCAGATTGCTGGATACCAGAATATCCATCGACGGAGAAATCGTTTTATAGAAGTCACGGCGCTTGTCATAAACACCGCTGTTGATGAAGTCGGTCAACACATTATTGCTGTTGGACGCGCACAGCAGACGGTCAATCGGCAGGCCCATGAGCTTAGCATAGTAGCCAGCCAGAATATCGCCGAAGTTGCCGGTCGGCACAACAAAGTTAATCGCATCACCGGCAGAAATTTTGCCCGCCTTGATAGCATCAACATAGGCGCTGAAATAATACACAATCTGCGGCACCAGACGGCCCCAGTTGATAGAATTTGCAGAGGAGAAGGTGTAGCCCTTCTTCTCCAGCTCGTCGCTCATCGCCTTGTTGCCAAAGATTTCCTTGACGCCGCGCTGCGCATCGTCAAAGTTGCCCTCGATACCGAAGACCTTGACGTTTTTGCCAGCCTGCGTAATCATCTGGCGCTTCTGGATATCGCTCACGCCCTCGCTCGGATAGAACACGATAATCTGCGTGCCCTCAACATCAGCAAAGCCTTCCAGCGCAGCCTTGCCGGTGTCGCCGGAGGTCGCAACGAGAATAACAACCTTGTTCGTCTCGCCTGTCTTTTTCATAGAACGCGTCAGCAGATGCGGCAAAAGCTGCAGCGCCATATCCTTAAACGCAGACGTCGGGCCGTGCCACAGCTCCAACACGCCGGTATTTTCATTCACCTGCACCAGCGGCACAGGATTATCACCAAATTTGTCCTTCGCATAGGCAGCATTCACGCATTCGCGCAGCTCGTCCTCGCTGAAGTCAGTCAGATATTGCAAAAGCACATCAATCGCGCGCTCCGTGTACGGCTTATGCTCCATGGCCTTAATATCCACCATGCGCATTGCAGGAATATTCTGCGGCACAAACAAGCCGCCGTCTCCTGCCAGACCACGCGTAATTGCATGAGCTGAAGATACTAAATCAGTTTTCCCTCGTGTACTTACATATAACATAATCAAGCAACCTACTTTCTCTATTCTTTTCACACACACTTTTGTGTAAATAGGCTATCCATGTTTATCATAACACATTTTATAGAAGCTAACAAGTGTAAATTACGCAAAAATCAAAGGAACTACAGCTGCTCGCGTCGCTTTTTGCAAATCTGCGGGCGCTGCGATAATCTGCATGCCGCGCTGACCTGCGCTGATGGCGATTTCCGGCCAATTATTGCTCGACTCATCCATATATACAGGATAATTCTTTTTCGCGCCCAGCGGAGAGCAGCCGCCGCGGATATAGCCTGTCAGCGGCAGAACCTCCTTCAGATGCACAAGCTCCGCACGCTTATTGCCGCTGGCCTTCGCCAGCGCCTTCAAATCCAGCTCGCCGTCGCCGGGAATCACAGCGAACATCACGCCGTTCTTGTCGCCGCGCACGCACAGCGTCTTGAACACCTGCGCCGCAGGCATGCCAACCTCCGCCGCCACATGCACAGCATCAAGATGCTCCTCATCGACAGCATATTCCACAATGCGGTAATCTATTTTCAGTTCATCAAGCTTACGGCAAGCATTCGTTTTTTTATTATGTTTCATCGCAAAAAAGCCTCCTCATAACTAGAGAATTTATCTCGTCTCTGCTATAATAACACTATAATAATAATTCATGCAAGGCTTAGAAAGTTACAAAAATGTGACGAAAGCACTGCATTACTCGAGAGGATATAAAAGTGAAAGTAAAAATCATCTGCGGACAGCTGGAAATCACTCCCGGCCGTCCCGACTTAAACTATCATAAAATCATACAGACTATAGACGAAGCGCGCAGCCGCAAGGCAGACATCCTGCTGCTGCCCGAGATGGCGCTGCCCGGTTATCTCATCGGTGACCTGTGGGAGCAGCAAAGCTTTCTCGACGACTGCGAATATTATGCGCAGCAAATCGCACTGCATAGCAAGGATATCTGCGTTATGTTCGGCAGCGTCGCCGTCGAAGCAGGCAAGCTCAACGAGGACGGACGCGTGCGCAAATACAACGCAGCCTTCGCCTGCCATGACGGCAAGCTCATCGGCGGCTATCAGGGCAGAGGCTTCATCATCAAAAACTC
>URVO01000238.1 GCA_900551335.1 uncultured Phascolarctobacterium sp. | reverse complement strand
GGTCAAGAGTCCCCCCATGTCCGATTTTTTTTGTGTTAAGCGCTCGCCGCAGAAAACCAATCACATCGTGAGAGGTCATCTTAGGTGGTTTTAATACATTAAAAATTGCGTCCATGTAATAACCTTTATACCAGCTTGCTCAAAACAGCTAAAAGCTGCTCGCGTGCTGCTTCAACAGGAGCATAAATCGTGCAGCCTGCTGCACGCAGGTGTCCGCCGCCGCCAAAGGACAGCGCTACCTGCGCAACATCAACGCTCTTCGAGCGCATGCTGACACGGATAACCTCCGGCTCCACAGCCTTGAACATAACAGCCACATCCACACCATCAATATAGCGCGGATAAGAAACGAAGCTGTCTGTTTGAGCATTCTTATCATATAAATCGTTAGTAATTGTGATATAGGCGATTTTGCCTTCGCAGGCAAAGCTCAGGCTCGGCAGCACCTTGCCTAACAGCTCGATGGTTGCACGCGAGCGGATATCCAGGCAGTCGCTGATTTCATTCGGCTGCACGCCGTACTCCAGCAGCTTCGCCGCATCACGCATCGTTTTCGGCGTCGTGTTGGCATAGCGGAAGGAGCCGCAGTCCGTAGAAATCGCCGTATAGAAGCACACAGCCATCTCCTCGTCCATCGGCCAGTGCATAGCCTCGAACAAATCGCACATCACCTCGCCCACAGCCGCAGCCTTATCGTCCAGATAGAGATAATCCGCAAAGCGTGTGTTGGAGATATGATGGTCAATATTCAGCAGAACCTTCGGCTTCACTACGTCCGCCACCAGACCAACACGGTCAAAGGAGCTGGCATCAACGACAACCAATAAATCAGCAGTCACCGTGCTGCCCTCTACAGGACGCTGGCACATTTCTATGCCGGGAATAAAGCTCAGGCTTTTATTAATATCATCATCACAAAATACTGTTATCTGCTTGCCCTGCTGACGCAGAAAACGCGCCAGGCCCAAGGCAGAGCCCAGAGTGTCGCCATCCGGGCTGACATGAGTACAGAGAACTATGCTTTCTGCTGCCTCCAGCATTCTGCCCGTTTTCAGCAGGCTGATTTCCTTACTCATGATTTTCTTCCTCAACAGCAGGCTTTTCCTCCTGCTTAATTTTGTCGAGAATGCTCTGGATATGCGCACTATATTCCGCAGAGGTATCCTTTTGCAGAATCAGCGTCGGCGCAAAACGCAGGCGGATGCGCTTAGCAATTTCTGTACGCATAAAGCCTAACGCCTTGTTCAGAGCCTTCCATGTTTCTTCCTGTTTGTCCTTCGGACCATACAGGCTGATAAAAATCTTAGCATAGCTCATGTCGTCCGTCAGCTCCACGCCGGTTACAGTAACAAACTGAATGCGCGGATCCTTGACGTCGTGCAAAAGCATCTTGCTGATTTCGTGCTGTATTGCCTCCTGGACCTTTTCTACTCTTAATCTAGCCATAATTATTTACCTTTTATACATATGACACCCCGTTAAGGGGTGTCATCATAAATTAATCCACTGCAACCTCTTCCATATCGTAAATTTCGAAAATGTCGCCCTCTTTAAGGTCACTGAATTTCTCCAGCGTGATACCGCATTCGTAGCCTTGAGCAACCTCTTTCACGTCATCCTTGAAGCGACGCAGGGATTCGATTACGCCCTCATGCACAACGATGCCGTCGCGAACGACACGCACCTTGGAGCTGTTGGTAACCTTGCCCTCGAGTACATAGCAGCCTGCGATTTTCAGCTTGGAAATGGTAATCAGCTGACGAACCTCTACGCGGCCTTGAACAACCTCTTTGAACTTCGGAGCCAGCATACCCTTGATAGCTGCTTCTACATCGTTAATTGCGTCATAGATAACGCGGTAGGTACGGATATCAACCTTTTCAGTTTCAGCAGCCTTACGAGCGTTCGCGTCAGGACGAACGTTGAAGCCGATGATCAGCGCATTTGCTGCGGAAGCCAAGGAAACGTCGGACTCGTTGATAGCGCCAACGCCTGCATGGATAACAGCAACCTTAACCTCATCGTTCTTAATCTTCTCTAAGGAAGCCTTCAGCGCTTCGATAGTACCCTGAACGTCAGCCTTAACGACGATGTCCAGCTCCTTCAGCTCGCCTTCCTTGATACGCTGGAACAGGTCGTCCAGAGATACCTTGGAATTAGCCTTTATTTCGTCCTCTTTCTTCTTCGCGATACGTTTCTCAGCAACGCTGCGAGCAGTCTTCTCGTCAGTGCTGTCTAAGATATCGCCGGCCTGCGGCACATCGTTAAGACCGAGCACCTCAACAGGGGTAGAAGGCAGAGCCTTTTTAACCTTTTCACCACGATCGTTGATCATAGCGCGAACCTTGCCGTAGCT
>URVO01000237.1 GCA_900551335.1 uncultured Phascolarctobacterium sp. | reverse complement strand
TCGGATCAGCAGTAAACTGCACCGTTGTTTCCTTGATTTTCTCTGGTCCGACCTCCTCCGTCGGATCACAGCCCCGCTCGTACAAAGCAATTTTCTCCTCGTTCAAATCAAAGCCAATTGTTGGCAAATGCTCGGCAAAAGCCACTGCCAATGGCAAACCGACATAACCAAGACCAACTACGGCCACGGGACCACGTAAAATTTCTTCCTTAATAAAATCCATAAAATCCTACCTCCCTTAATATTTGTTTTACTCCCATATAAATGTAAAGAGAGTTACCAAAGAAAATGTTCTTTCTTCATTTTGTATATAAGATACTTTGACAACTACATTTTACCATATCTTTTTTATTTTTTCATTAAAAATCCCCTGAAAAATAAGCTTATCGCTGCCAAAAGCAAGCCTTCTTGCACGAAAAAAGACTGCCCTACGATTGCAGAGCAGTCTTCAAAATCGCTATATATTTTTTATTCTTCTAAAGCAGGAACTTCCTTCTTCGCCGGACTGAGAACAGCCACGATAGCATAAGCGGCAATGCATACCAGCCATTCCATGTAAATAACATTCGGGAAGATGTGTACGGCAGGAGTCAGCTTCCACAGCACCACCATCACCAGACCTGCAAGCAGCGTCCAGAAGCCTGCGGCCTTAGAGGCGTATTGCGGGAAGAACAGCGCTACGATAACTATAACGCTGAAGGCAGCCGTCAAGGACAGGCCAATCATAATCGTACCCAAAATACTGGAAACGCTCATCGCCAAGCCCAAGGTCAAAATGCCGCTGATAACAATGCACAGACGCGTCATGAGCAGCTGCTTATTTTGGTCACACTGCGGATTAACAAAGCGTTTATAAATATCGCTAGAGAACAGCGTACCAGCACTCAAAAGCAGGTTGCAAGCCGTAGATACGTCCGCCGCCCACAGCGCAGCCAGCGTAACACCGGCCAGAACAGGCTGCAGGCCCACGATAACCTGCGGCAGCGCCAAAGCAGCCTGCGCATCAGGATACATAGCCTTCGCCACGATACCGAGGAAGGCAGCCAGCACGCCCACCGGCAGCATCAGAATGCCGCCCCAGACAAAGCCCTTCTTCGCAGTTTCGGCGTCCTTCGCACCCAGGGAAATCTGCAAAATACTTTGCAGTGACAGATTAACAGTAATCAAGGTCACAACCCAGCTCGTAATCGTCACAGGACCAACGCCGTCAATGAAGCTGAACCAGGGAACATTCGTCGGCAGAACAGCAGCAAGCTGATCCATGCTGCCGATTTTTTTAAACTGAATAATCGTAGCAGCCAAAATGCCAACATAAATCAGCACAATGTTCATAACGTTAGACAAGGAAGCAGACCACATGCCGCCAATGAAGGTAATACCAATAAAGGTAATGGCACTGACAATCATACCTGTCTGAAAATCGAAAATATCCGGCAGGATAGCATGCAGAATACTGCCACCGGCAATATATTGCAGGCTGATGATAACCAGCTGAATAACAATCTGGCAGATTACACCGAGAATAACCGCTCCCTTGGTATGGTGGCGTTCAATCAGCTCGGTAATCGTCGTGATATTCTGCTCGCGATACTTCTTCGCCATGAACAAGCCCATAACAATCGCGCCCAGCGCCCAGGCAATCGTATACCAGCCAGCGCTCAGACCAACGCGAAAGGCATGCTCGGATACGCCGATAGTCGACGCACCGCCGACAGCCAAGCCGATAATCGTAACACAAATAAGGGGTGCAGAAAGTCTGCGACCAGCAAGCGCAAAGTTTTCATTGTTGCCCTCACTACGTTTTTTAGCGTACCAACTAATAGCGAACAACGCAACAATATACAATATTAAGATGACTAAAGAAACAGGCACAAAAAATCCTCCTTAAAATATACATGCCTGTCAAAGATATACAACGCTCACGCTAACAGACATCGCTATCCCTGCCGCAATGAGCCTAATCGTGCAGCCTTCAACAACACATAAAAACCGTTTTGTATTCTGCCTCTGCTTCCGCATCGCCCTACTGACCAGCACCCATGTCCTAATCGCATAGCAGCCTCCTGATGCGTCCACTAAGGCAGCAATACAGCTAATAATAAAATTATAGCCCTTTGCTAAAAATTCGTCAAGATTTTTTCACAAAAAACTGTTGACAAAAAGCGTTAGATAAGTTACAATTATATCTGTTGTTGGCCTCGTAGCTCAGCTGGATAGAGCGTTTGACTACGAATCAAAAGGTCGCAGGTTCGAGTCCTGCCGAGGTCACCATTTTGAACTTAGCACCGCAAGAGATTGCGGTGTTTTTTGTTGTCTAGCTAAAAAAAGAGCTCCCCATGCGGGGAGCATTTTTTGGCTCTTTGTCAAGTTTTGGGGTCTTCAAGATTTTAACTTCATAGACCTTGCATAATT
>URVO01000236.1 GCA_900551335.1 uncultured Phascolarctobacterium sp. | reverse complement strand
TCAAACCTGATTCAAATTCCACTCACTATGGCATCGCCGGCTACTGGACCACAATGGCAGAGAAGGCTGGCATGATTGGTATCTCCGGCACAAACGCAAGACCGTCCGTAGCACCGACCTTCGGCGTAGAGCCGATGATGGGCACCAACCCTCTGACCTTCACCATGCCGACAGATGAAGAGTTCCCGTTCAACTTTGACTGCGCAACCAGCATCATCCAAAACGGCAAGATTGAGTTCTATGCTAGACAGAACAAGGAAACTCCGGCTGGTCTGGTAATCGCTAAGGACGGCGGCACCATGACTGAATCCGCAAATATCCTGAAGGAAATGCGTGCTGGCAATGTTGCATTGCTGCCTCTCGGCGGTATTGGCGAGGAAACCGGCGGCTACAAGGGCTACGGCTTCACAACTATCGTAGAAATTCTGTCTGCTGCTTTAGCAGGCGGTCCGTACATGAAAGCACTCTCCGGCAAGGATGAAAATGGCAACAATGCTATGTACCACTTAGGTCATTTCTTCTTCGTTATCAATCCGGAATTCTTCATGGGCCTGGATACCTTCAAGAAAACCGCTGGCGGCATCTGCCGTGGCCTGCGTAATTCCACCAAAGCACCTGATGCAGAGCGCATCTACACTGCTGGTGAGAAGGAATACATGGCTTGGATGGACAGAAAAGACAAGGGCGTTCCGATTGGCGAATCTATTCAAAAGGAATTCATCCAGCTTAGAGATGAGCTAGGCCTGACTCAATACAAATTCCCGTTTGAAAAATAAGCAGCTATCGTGCTGATTTATTAAACAACCTGTAAAAACACAAATACCGTACTGCCTCGCTTGGGGTAGTACGGTATTTTTCATTAGTATAGTTTTATTCCAGCAGCTTGGCAATTTCCGGCAGCGGCTCGACTGTGCGCCGGAGGATGCCGTTCATGTAGGCGATAGCGATGCCGTAGTTTGTCATAGGCACGTTTTGCTCTAGCGCTGTCTTATTGCGGTACGCCATTTCCTTTTCGTTGAGCATGCAGGCACCGCAGTGAATAATCAGCTTATACTCAGAGAGGTCCTCAGGAAACTCTGTACCGCTCGTGAAGCAGAACTCCGGCTCGGTCTGCGTATATTTGCGCACCCAGCCTGGCAGCTTCACTGTGCCGATGTCCTGGCATTGGCGGTGGTGCGTGCAGCCCTCGCTGATGAGAAGCTTGTCGCCATCCTTGATGCTATCGAGCGTGCGCACAGCCTTGACTGCGTTCTCTAGGCTGCCCTTATAGCGTGCCATAAGGATAGAGAAGGAGGTCAGGGGAATCGTCGGCGGCACAATCTGACTGACCTTGGCGAAGGCCTGACTGTCGGTTACAACGAGGCGTGGAGGGAAGGCCAGCTTCGCCAGCGCCATTGCCAGCTCACTTTCCTGCACGACAACGCCGATGCCCTTGTTATCGAGCACGTTGCGCAGCACCTGCTGCTGCGGCAGAATCAGGCGGCCCTTCGGCGCAGCGCTGTCAATCGGCGTCACGAGGATAACGGTGTCGCAGGGCTTAAGTAAATCATCGAGAAGGTGGTGATTCTGCTCTTTGGGACGCAGGGCTGCAATAGCCTCCTTCAGCTCGTTTATATTGCGCTTCGTCTGCGTGCTGACGAGGAAGCAGTGCTTCGTGAGCTTGAGCGCGTCGACAGTGGCGAGAGCCTGCTGCATTTCACCTAATTTATCTGCTTTGTTGAGCACAAGCACCGCAGGGCGCTTCTGAGCCTCTAGGAGCGCCCACAGGCGTTTATCTTCTTCGCTGATACCAACAGTCGCGTCGACTACTAAAAGCGCCATATCGCACTTGTGGAGCACCTGGTAGGCCTTTTCTACGCGCTGTGCTCCCAGCTCGCCCTCATCGTCGAGGCCCGGCGTGTCAATGAACATCACGGGGCCGAGGGGGAGCAGCTCCATCGCTTTATATACAGGGTCAGTCGTCGTGCCCTTCTGGTCGCTGACGATGGCCAGGCTTTGGCTGGTGATGGCATTGATAAGGCTGGATTTGCCGGCATTACGTCTGCCGAAAATGCCTATATGAATGCGTTCAGCAGCGGGAGTTGTGTTCATACTCATAAGCTTTATCTCCTTTGCAAGAAAAAATACCCGCTCTGCCACCGTGTTTTATCCAAAGGGACGGGCGACAGAGGGGTATGATATTATTTAATCAGTTCCATTTTCGGGTTCGGATTGTATTTGCGGCCGGCCTTAGCGCAGTCCTTGCCGTCAACCTTGACGATATCTGCGGTGAAATTGATGTTGCCGTCGAAGAAGGAGGAGCCTACAGCATAGGTGTCAACAGGCACGCCCATTTCCTCAAAGGCAGCAACACGCGGAGCATCAAAGCCGCCGGAAACGATGATTTTTACATGGTTGAAGCCTTCAGCGTCCAGCGCTTTGCGCACGTTGCATACCAGCTCCTTGCATACGCCGGTCGGCTTGAAGGTGCCAATCT
>URVO01000235.1 GCA_900551335.1 uncultured Phascolarctobacterium sp. | reverse complement strand
GCGTTGAATTTCGACGTTGAATCGCCTGCCATTTTCGTCTTCAGCGAGAATATCGAGTTGTGCAGAATGACCAAATAAGTTTTGAATGAAATTCTGTACACATACTGATATCACCTTGATTTTATCATTTTTCATGATAACTCGCAACATTTTTTGTGTTGCTGGGATGTTATCGTGGAGCATGGCGTTCATAAATTTGTTATTCATCATGCAAAGTGTTTTGACGATTTGCTCAATGTCTATGAAGTAGTTGATAGGCATAGGTTCACCTCTTCTTTTAAATAATTTTCTGATTAATCAGCCACTGTGGATATTATAGCAGGTTATAAAAAGAAAATCAACTTAATTTTCTGATATTTTTAAATAAAGTTACTGAGCCTTTCTCGTCTCTTCTGCGCCGCAAGCGGCACGTGTGCCCTTTGGGTATTAGCACGACCAGCATTTTTACTGCGCAAGCTTGTAAAAATTGGGTCTTAGCGTCAAGGAGAGGTGGCATCGCGTAGCGATGACGGAGGGGGTGATGCGTTTCGGCGTCCCTAATGCAAAACTACATTGCAATGTAATTTTTACACGAAAATGTGTAGAAAACAACATCGCAATGTAGTTTTTTTGTTTAAAACGAGCAGAAAACAACATCGCAATGTTGGTTTTAGGAAGGAAATGTCAGTAAATTAAAACTTTCCATCTGTGCGCCGCGCTTTTTTTAGTTATATATTATCTGCATAAAACTAGTTATATATATATCACAAAAAATCGCAGAGGAATATGTAATCTTAGAAGGAATGACAATAAAAGCTCTCGAAAGTTCAGCAAAAGCATAGAAGTTTGCAGGTACTTGCAATTTTGAGCAGAAATTTGTATAATAAAGTCATTAATAAGTATGTGCGAAATGAAGGAACCTTTTAGGATTTTGGGTTTAGTTTCGTTTGTTTTGTCGCGCCCTTTTTAGAAGGCACAATTTCAAAAGAAGAAGGATTTGAGTTTATAATGAAGAAGCTTTCACCACGCGTGCTGCTTATACTTGCTCTGACTCTGAGCATTATCTGCGGTATGATGATTTATTCGTTTTTAAGTAAAAATGATAAAAGTGATGCTGACAAGACTGCTGTTGTCGTAGCGGCGATGGATATTGCGCCGGGTACACAGATGACAGCGGAGATGTTGCGTCTGGAGCTGATTCCGAACGAGCTGGTGCAGCAGGGGGTTATGCGTAAGGTTAACGATGCCGTGGGCAAGCGTTTGAAGATGCCTGTCAATGCCGGCGACCAGATTACGCAGAAGCGTTTGAATGCAGTTGGCACTATGGGCAGCTTTATCGGCACCATTCCCAATGATAAACGTGCTGTGACGATTACGGTTGACGACGTGAGCGGCGTGGCGGGTTTTATTGCGCCCGGCAGCTATGTTGACGTGCTGAACGTAGACGGCGACGGCAAGGATAGACGTGTTTCCGGCAGGCTGCTGCTGCAGAATGTGCTGGTGCTTGCTGTTGGCAGCACGGATATTACTAGTGATAAAGCAAAAAAGAATGAGAGTGTAAAAACTGTTACTCTGGCGCTCGACCCGCGTGAGGCTGTAGAGCTGCGTGTGGCGCAGAGCGAAGGCAGGATAACCCTGATGCTGCGTCCGCAGAAGCCGACTGATAAGGAGATTGTCGGCACGACAGTCTATGGCAAGGCTTCGCAGAGGGAGAGCAGTGCTCCGAGCTACAGCGCTCCGGCACCTTCTTATAGCGCACCGGAACAGGCTGCACCGCAGCAGGCTCCGGCTAGTGCAAACTTTGGTATTACCGTTATCCGCGGTACAAGTGTGAGCCGCTAGGCTACGGGAAGGAGCATGAGCAATGAAGATTAAAAGTAAGCTTGCAGGCGTGCTGCTGAGCTGTATGCTGGTGGCGGTGCCTGCACTGGCAAGTAATATGACTGTGGGCGTAAACCAGTCGCATATGATTGATGCTGCAGGCGTCAATCAGGTGGCGATTGCTAACCCTGAGATTGCCGATGTTATCGTGGTCGCTCCGGGAGAGGTTATGCTGGTTGGCAAAAAGCCGGGCACGACGAGCCTGTCGCTGTGGCGCTACGGCAACCGCAGTGATTATACGGTCGTTGTCGACGGCAGCGATGATGGTACAGCAGGTATTGTGCAGAGCGTGCTCAAATATCCCGGTGTTCATGTGAGCATGGCAGGGGGCAAGATTATTCTTGAGGGCATGGTGGAGAATCAGTATGAGCGCACGCGTGCGGAGCTGATTGCCGCTTCCTATGGCACGGTGACGAACCTTTTGCAGATGCGCCATCCGAAGCAGGTGCGCATTGAGAGCCGTGTTATCGAGATTTCTACAGATAAGGTAAAAAATCTTGGTATTGCTTATGGCAATGCAGCTGGCAATGACAGCGGCAGCAGTGGCGGTAATAGCTCTGTTTCGCTGGGTACTGAGGGTGCGTTTGGCGCCGGTCAGTCACATTCTAATAAGGTGGATACGGGCAGACCGTTTAACTGGTTTGGCTCTTATGCA
>URVO01000234.1 GCA_900551335.1 uncultured Phascolarctobacterium sp. | reverse complement strand
CAGCATCCTGCGCATTCGCAACTCCGGTAGGTACTCCTCCGAACACTCTGGTACTCGGCCCTGGCGGATACAAATTCATGGACTACCTGAAAGCTGGTTGCGGTCTCGTAATCGTTTGCTTCATCGTATCCCTGATTGTTATTCCGATGGTTTGGCCGTTCTTCCCTGGCAAATAATTTGTTAGGTTAGTAAACTAAATGCAAATCAACCCCTGTCACGAAAGTGGCAGGGGTTTTGTTATTTCTGATAGAATTTGTCAAAAGGTGTCATAAAAAAAACACATCTTTTTGGTATACTTGCTTTGACCTCAAAAAGAGGAAAGGTTATAATAGTAAAGTAATACATAAAAGAATGAGGGATGCAAAATGATGAATTTCGTCAAGAGAAATAAATACATATTAGTTGCGGCGGCCATTTTGCTGGCAGGCAGCTATGGCGGCTACAAATATTACCAAAGCAGCCAGGTTGCAGTAGAGACTGTGAAGATTGGCGAGGTTAAAAAGGGGAATATCGTGGAGACTGTTTCGGCAACCGGCTCCTTGAGTGCGCAGGATAATGTTGATATCAGCTCTAAGATTACGGGCCGTATTGTAGAGGTGCTGGTTAAGGAGAATCAGCATGTCAACGCCGGCGATGTGCTGGTGCGTCTGGACGCAACGTCTCTGAACGCTACGCTGGCGCAGATGAAGGCCAAGCTGCATAATGCGCAGGCAACCTATGACCGTAACCTGAACCTTTTAAATCGTGGCGCTATCAGCCAGTCGGCCTTCGACAGCGTAGAGGCTGATTATCTTGTGGCCAAGAGCAATTACGAAAAGGCTGCTTCTGATGTCAGCGATACTATTATCACGACGCCGATTTCCGGCTATATCATCGGCAAGCCGACACCTGTTGGTCAGACCATCAGCTCCGGTATCAGCACGCCGCAGGTTATTATGTCTGTAGCAACGCTTGATAATATGGAAATTGAAACACTGGTCGATGAATCTGATATCGGTCAGGTGAAGAACGGGCAGAAGGTTAAGTTCACCGTCGATGCTTATCCGAATGAAACCTTCACCGGAAAGGTGCGTTTGATTTCCCGCAGCGCTACGACTGAGAATAATGTTATCTATTATAAGGTATATGTTACCGTTGACGATGCAAAGGGCAAGCTGCTGCCGACTATGACGGCAAGAACAGAGATTATTGTTGATGAGGCTGATGATGTAACCATCGTACCGCTGAACTGCGTTTATAATGATGGCAGCCGTCATTACGTGAAGGTATATAATGAAAAGACTAAGGAAACGCGTGACGTTGATGTAACACTCGGTCTGACGAGTGACAGTGAGGTGGCGGTTACAGCCAACGGTCTCAGCATTGGCGACAAGCTGCTCGTGAAGAAGGCTGTCAGCAAGCAGACGAGTAACAGAATGGGCCCGCCGCCGATGCACTAAGGAGGTCGTGAGCATGTCTGTTATTGAACTAAAGGATATTATGAAAACATATCATATGGGTGACAGTGTTGTACATGCTCTCTTCCATGTGAATTTAAAGATTGAATATGGTGAATTTACGTCTATCATGGGCCCATCTGGCAGCGGCAAGTCAACGATGATGAATATCCTCGGCTGCTTGGACAGACCGACCTCCGGCGAATATTTTCTTGATGGCAAGGAAATCGCCGGCTATGATGACGATGAGCTGGCGCATACGCGTAATGCGAAGATTGGCTTTGTCTTCCAAAACTTTAATCTGCTGGCGAAGCTGACGGCGCAGGCCAATGTTGCGCTGCCGCTCGTCTACGCAGGCGTAGACGAGGAGGAGCGCATGGAGCGCGCGAAGAAGGCGCTGGAGGCTGTCGGTCTCGGCACGCGTCTTGACCATAAGCCGACGGAAATGAGCGGCGGCCAGCGTCAGCGTGTGGCGATTGCCAGAGCGCTGATTAATAATCCCGCGATTATCATGGCCGATGAGCCGACGGGTAATCTGGATACGAAGTCCAGCTATGAGATTATGGATATTTTTAAGGCGATGAATGACAGCGGCAAAACCGTAGTCATGGTTACGCATGAGCCGGATATTGCCGAGCAGACGAAGCGTATTCTCGTAATGCGTGACGGTCAGCTGGTCAGCGATGAGCGCAGCGGCGGCAAGAGCGATTATGCGGCTATGGAGCTGCAAAGCATGCGTGACGGACAGCAATCTTAATGAAGGAAGGTAAGCAGAAATGTTAAATGAAAGCATTAAAATGGCTATTGAGGGCATGCTCTCCAACAAGCTGCGTACCTTTCTGACGCTGCTTGGCATCATCATCGGCGTTGGTGCAGTTATTGCGATGGTCAGCCTGGGCTTTGGCCTCAAGGAGAATGTAAAAAACAATATCTCTAAGCTGGGCAGCAATCTGCTGATTATCACCTCTGGCGGTCGCACTGCGAGCGGTGCGCGCCTGGCAGCCGGTGAGGGCGTCAAGCTGACATATGACGATATGCAGGCTATCGAAAAGCAGGTGGATGGCATTGCTAATATTTCGGCTAGCGTC
>URVO01000233.1 GCA_900551335.1 uncultured Phascolarctobacterium sp. | reverse complement strand
GATAAGGGGCCGCTGCCTGCGAGTGAATATCTGCACCTTTTGGAGCAGTATCATATAGAATCTTCTGTGGAGTATTTTAATACGGAGGAGTAGTTTGGTTTCATGGAAAAATTTGCGTTTATTCTTCATCCATTGTCTGTAGCAGACATGGAGCATTTGTCGCCCCTGATGAAATATATTCCGAATTCGGTAATTGAGGCTGGTCTGAAGATGAAACATCCCTTCAAGGTTTCGCATATCACGGGACTGAAAAGCCCCTATGCGGAGGCTGAGGGCTGGTTTATCGGCTGTCCGCTGACTGCTAAGCAGATGGTGGAGCTGCCAGAGGAGTTTGTTATGGACCGCATCATTCAGTCCGGACAGGTTGCTCAGGAGCTGGGGGCGAAGATTGTCGGCCTTGGTGCCTTCACCTCAATCGTTGGTGATGCAGGCATCACGGTGGCAAAAAATCTGGATATTGCTGTGACGAGCGGCAACAGCTATACGGTGGCTACGGCCATCCAGGGCACGAAGGAGGCTGCCGAGATGATGGGCAAAAACCTCAAGGAATGCCGTGCTGTTGTTGTCGGTGCGACAGGCTCGATTGGCGCTGCCTCGGTACGCCTGCTGGCTAAAGAGGTTAAGCATATCACTCTGGTTGCCCGTCATATGGGCCCGCTGGAGGAGCTGGCGCAGGAGCTTATCAGCAAGAATCACTGCGAGGTCGCTATCAGCCAGGATATTCATGCTTCGCTGAAGGAGGCCGACATTGTCATCACGGTAACGAGTGCGCTGGACTTTTTGATTGAGCCCGGCGATTTGAAGCCTGGTGCTGTTGTCTGCGACGTAGCGCGTCCGCGCAACGTATCGCGTGAGGTTTCCTTACAGCGTAATGACGTTCTTGTTATCGAGGGCGGCGTGATTAATGTGCCGGGCAATGTGGACTTCCACTTCAATTTTGGCTTCCCGCCGCATACGTCCTATGCCTGCATGGCAGAGACGATGATTTTGGCACTGGATGGCCGCTATGAGAATTTCTCGCTGGGCAGAACGCTGGATATCAACAAGATTAATCTTATATCCCAGCTGGCTGACAAGCATCATTTCAAGATGGCTGGCTTCCGTAATTTTGAACGTGCTGTATCGCATGAAAAAATTGAAGAGGTCAAGCATAATGCACAGCTGGCGCTGGCCGTGCATGGCTGTTGACAAGTAAATTGCCAAAAGCTTATAATCAGTGTAGGTAAGTATTTTAATTTTATATAAAGGAGCAGGAAAATGGCTACAAAAGAAACAATCTTAACAGCTGAAGGTTTAGAGAAATTAAAAGACGAATTGGCACAACGTAAGGGTGTGATTCGTGAGGAAATCGTTGAACGCCTGAAGGAAGCAAGAGCACAGGGCGACTTGAGCGAGAACTCCGAGTATGACCAAGCGAAAGAGGACCAGGGCAAAAACGAAGGCCGTATTATCGAGCTGGAGCAGATGATTAAAACTGCAACCATCATCGATGACAGCGCAAGCAAGGATGCCGGCGTTGTTTCTCTGGGCTCCACTGTAGTTCTGGAAGATATGGAGACTGGCGAGCAGGAGACCTATACCATCGTTGGTACTACTGAGGCTGATCCGTTTGCAAACCGTATTTCCAATGAATCTCCGGTTGGCGCAGCTATCCTGAGCAAGAAGGTTCACAGCACTGTTATCGTTAAAACTCCGGCTGGCGAACTCTCCTATAAGATTATCGAGATTAAATAAGAAGGAGCAATTAGCATGGCAGAAAATAAGCATTTAGAAGACGCTGCTGCGCTCACTGATACTGAAATCAACGAGCAGATGCAGGTACGCATCGACAAGATGCATAAGATTGAGGAGCACGGCTGGAAGCCCTTCGGCCATCGCTTCCTGTTCACTCATCGCGCAGCAGACATCGCTGCTCAGTTCGATGAGCTGTCCGAAAAAGAAACTGAAGTAACTATGGCTGGCCGTGTTATGGCTATCCGCGGCCATGGCAAGACCTGCTTCATGGATATGCAGGACAAGACCGGCCGTATTCAGGTATATGTACGTAAGGATGTTATCGGTGAAGAAAACTATGCGCTGATTAAGCTTATGGACATCGGTGATACTGTTGGCATTACAGGTACTGCTTTCCGTACCCATATGGGCGAGCTGTCTATTAAGGCTGCTTCCGTAGAAATGCTGTCTAAGTCCCTGCGTCCGCTGCCCGAAAAATGGCACGGCCTGAAGGACGTAGAAACCCGCTATCGTCAACGCTATGTAGATTTGATTGTTAATCCGGAGGTGCGTGAAACCTTCGTAAAACGCAGCCAGATTATTAAGAGCGTGCGCGAGGTTCTCGACAGCCATGATTTCCTGGAGGTAGAGACTCCGATTCTCAACACCATCGCCGGTGGCGCTGCTGCACGTCCGTTTATCAGCTACCATAACGCTCTGGATATGCAGGTTTATATGCGTATTGCACCTGAGCTGTACCTCAAACGCCTTATCGTTGGCGGTATGGACCGTGTATATGAAATGGGCCGTGTATTC
>URVO01000232.1 GCA_900551335.1 uncultured Phascolarctobacterium sp. | reverse complement strand
ATCAACGCCTGCGGTCTCTGCGGAGAGGATAGTACCGGTGTCACTAGGACTCCAGTCAAAGCAAAGGGTGGTTGCAACTGCTGCGGTTGCAGACAGGCGGCTCACACCAAGACCGAGAAGAATCGGGAACATGGTAACCATAAGCAGCATAGCCAGACCAGATGCGCTGTTGATGCACAGACCGATAAGCATACCAACAATCCAGGTGCCGCTCATTACGAGATAAGGCGATTTTAAAGCCATCAGCGGTTTGATTGTCAGACGAACGAGGGAGCGGGAAGCGCCGATTTTATCCATATATTTGGCGAAAGCGCCTACGGACATAATGTTCAGGCCCAGCTTGCCGACGTTGGAGCTGAAGGTTGCGCGAATAAATTCGAACGCATCGAAGAAGACAGAACCAGTTGTTGCTTTAGCACCAAGAATATGTCCATAGCCTAAAACGCTTGCCAGGTACATCATGATCATGCCACCCATGAACAGAACTGGTTGGGGTTTGAACTTTTTGTAGATCAGATAACCTACCCAAAAAGTTACCAGTGCAGAAATTGTAATACCCATTTGCATCATCCTTTCTTCTTTGAAAATGTTGCACAAAAAATTTTGTTAATTCAATTATATCATACGAAAAGATACAGAAGCAACAAAAAAACCTGTATACTTCTTTACACTTCTAGAAGGATACAGGTTTTTTAACTAAAAAATGTCTAGTTTAAATAGACAGTGCACGCAGTACATGCTGCACATAAAGTGCCTGGATTGACTTTGCACGACCAAGACCGCAGAGGTGACCGGTGGTCTTGATGCCGAGAGCTTCAATCTGCGTCTTCCAACTGTCGTCCTCGTCACCGTACATATCGTTGTTGGCATGGTCGCCGGCAACTACCATCAGCGGGTACATATGCACATGCTTATAGCCACGCTCCTTGAGCTTTTCCAGCACGGCTTCAAGATTTGGTGTATCCTCCTCTTCGACGGTGCCGACGATAGCGGGTAAGCCCAGCTTATCGAAAATCTCTTGCAGCTTGACATAGGTATAGCCATGCGCCTTGTTGTTATTACGCGGTGTGCCGTGGCCCATAAAGACAACACCCTCGTCGTCTGCGAGCGTGGGTACTTGAGCGGCGATGGCAGAAGCGGCCAGGCTGAAATCATCATCACTGTCGATTAAAGGATGGCTGATGCGGATTTTTTTGAAGGCATTGGCGTATTTTTCTTGCAGGCTCAGTACCTTTTGTTCAAATTCTTCACCATGCAGAAGATGCGTAGGCTGAAGAATAACCTCCTCATAGCCTTTTTCCTGCAGCTTTTTCAGCACAGTTTCCGTGTCGTCTATTTTGATGCCGCGTTCAGCAAGACGCTTGCGGATAATTACCGAAGTAAATGCGCGGAAATGGTCATAGGCAGGAAAAGCAGCGGCAAGCGCCTGCTCGATACCGCCGATGTCATGAGTACGGGTTTCGTCAAAGGTGGAACCAAAGCTGATAACCACCATAGCTTTTTTGTTGTCCATTTTTGGCACCTCGTTTTTTAGTTTACAAGTAAGTTTAACATAAAATACTCTCCGTGCTCAAGATGAGGCGGAGAGTATTTGTATTAGAAAGTATGATCGAGAAAGCTAGAATTATTTAGCTTGCAGAGCGTCCCAAGAGTCGTTTGCTCTTTCAACGAAGAGTTTTTGCACTGCAGCATTTTCACCCAGACCATGGATGTAGGTGGTTACTTTGAAGCCTTCTGCTTGCAGTTGAGACTTGAAGGAATCAGGCTCGTCACCAGCCATATCGTTGTTAGCATGGTCGCCAGCAACCATCATCAGCGGCATCATGGTTACATTTTTAATGCCTTTAGCTTTCAGCTGCGGAACAACGGTGTCCAGATGCGGCCAGCCTTCTACGGAGAAGATGTAAGCGTTGGTGTAGCCAAGCTCATTCAGACGGTCTTGCATTACTGCATAGTAAGCGTTGGACGGATGCGGAGTACCGTGAGCCATGATCAGGATAGCGTCTTTTTTGCCAGTTTTCGGGAACTGGGTGGACAGAGCCTTCATGGTTTCGGTAATATCGTCAGCGGAGTACCGAAGGTCATCTTTTTGAAGTCGTTTTTATGCAGGTTGTAAACAGCATCTTTATAAGCATATTCCATGCCAGGAATGATGTCCAGAGAGGTCAGAGCAATACGAGTATAGCCTTCTGCTTTCAGTTGAGCCAAAGCTTCTTCCGGAGTCGGAATGGTGATGCCTTCGTGAGCTTTTACGCGGTCAATAATGATATGAGAGGTATATGCGGTAACAACCTTTACGCCAGGATGAGCAGCTTTGATAGCTTCAACGGTCGGGTTGATGGTTTTTTCACGGCTATCTTTGAAGGTGGTACCGAAGCTCATTACTACGATAGCATCTTTATTCGGCAGGTTAGCCAAAGCAGGATTTACATTAGTTTTTACACCTACTTGGGATGCCATCAGCAGAGCTGGGGTAGCGTCCTTAACTTCGTCGTTCAGTTGATATGCAGAGTGGGAAGTAGCGGCAAAGCCCAACAGTGCAGCACAGGTCATAG
>URVO01000231.1 GCA_900551335.1 uncultured Phascolarctobacterium sp. | reverse complement strand
CATCGCCGTAGTCAATAACATATTCCGGTACCAGCTTCCAGTTCACAGGAGCATAATGTGCCCAGTTAGCGACAACGCTTTCAGCACGATCAGAAATAGTACGGCTTGCCAAAGTGCTGAGATGGATAAGTACGTTAGCTTTCTCCGTTTCCTTGACGCCGTTAGCCTTCAGCTGCTCAACCATCTTTTTGCAAACAGCTTCGCCAGCCTCCAGATTGTTCGTCATAAAAGCAGCATCATAATCATTGCTGCTCAGCATCGTATCCACAAGTGTTACCGGCAGCTTCTGCTCACGCAGCTGCTTAGCACTGTCAGTCATGTTCACACTATCAGCAGGAGCCAGAACAACGGCATCAACCTTTTTACCGGAAAGCTCCTTGAGCATATCGCGCTGCAGCTCCCAGTCGCCGTCCTTCATTACGCCGCCGACATATACATTGACATTAGCAGCCTCGCCGCCCTCCTTAAGACCGCGGACAACCTCCTGCCAATAGGCGCCTTTAATAACCTTCAGCACAGCATAAACATTTTTGCGTCCTTCCTTAACCTCTGTAACAGGCTCAAACTCCTGCTTGGAAGAAGAACTCATTACCTTCTGCTGTACACTGCCCTGCTGCGGCTTGCTGTCGCCACAGCCACTCAAGGCCAGAAGCATGAATGCGGCAAGCATCAAAGTAAAGATTTTTTTCATGACTATATCCTCCAATATTTTTGGACTAAGCAACATCATCAATATTGCTCATATATGAATATTATAACATATGACGCGAAGAAATCAAGAGAGTATCAAGAAATATTCCTAAAAAGCTTCTAGCCTTCCATATTTTAGATATAAAAAAAGAACCCGCCCTTGCGGACGGATTCTTGCAGCAAAACCGGAATTATTTACGGATACCCAGTTTAGCAATGATTGCACGATAGCGCTCGATGTCTTTTTTAGCCAGGTAGTTCAGCAGGCCACGACGTTTACCTACCATTTTCAGCAGGCCACGACGGGAATGATGGTCTTTTTTGTGCTCTTTCAGATGCTCGGTCAAATATTTGATGCGTTCGGTCAGAACTGCAATTTGTACTTCCGGAGAACCGGTGTCGCCTTCATGACGAGCGTTGTCGACGATAAGTGCTTGTTTAGCTTCGCTAGTTAACATTGTTGTTTCCTCCTAAAATTCAAGAAATTGCCAGAAGCAGAGCAGCCGTTGGAGTTTCGTACTGCCAGGCTTTGGTTCAAATACTATGATAGTATACCATATCTGCGTCTAAGACGCAAGATTTTTGTAAACTTTTTTATAAAAAACTAAGACAATCCAGCTTGTCCTGAGCGAGCTGTTCCTTCAGCGCGTCAATGCCGGCGAACTTCACCTCGCCGCGAATGCGCTGCACAAACTCAATCGTCAGCGTCTTGCCATAGATATCGCCGCTAAAGCCGAAAATATTCGTTTCCAGCCTTGGCTTTTCAACATCGCCAAAGGTCGGGTTTTTACCGATGTTCGCCATGCCGCCATACACGCCGCCATCTACGTAAGCACGTACAGCGTACACGCCGCCCAGCGGAATTGCTACATGCGCATCCACCAGCTCCAGATTGGCCGTCGGATAGCCAAGCAGTCGGCCGCGCTCGTTGCCGTGAGCAACGATGCCGCTGATGCTATAGCTGCGCCCCAGCATTTTAGCTGCCTGCTGCACCTCTCCGGCCGTAATCAGGCGGCGGATTTCGGTGCTGCTGACAATTGTGCCGTTATTGCTGACGAGCTTGCGCACGATGAGCTTGAAGCCCAGCGCCTGCGCCGAAGCAGCCAGCGTATAGACATTACCCACGCCACGCTGACCGTAGGTGAAGTTCTCGCCCACGACAAGGCAGCTATAATTGAGCGCACTCAGGCGCTCCAAAAACTGCTGCGGCAGCAAATCTGCCACCAGCTGATTAAAGGGAATATCAATCAGCACATCTACGCCCAAACTCTCCAGCAGCTGCAGCTTGACCGCAGGTGTAACCAAGGCCACAGGCACGTGCGCAGGATTTATCCATTCCAGCGGATGGTTGCTGAAGGTGAAAACCCCCAGCTTGGCGCCGGTATGCTCCGCCTCCTGCTTTGCCGTCCCGATGACATCAAGATGACCGCGATGCAGTCCGTCAAATGTGCCCAAGGCCACAACGCAAGGAGCAGCGAAGCTATGCAATTGTTCTAAAGAAGTGATAATTTCCATATTAATCCTCTGGCATCGCATAATGCATCAAGATTTTTTCTGCCTGCAGACGCTCCTGCTCGCAACGGACTATGCCTAAAAACTCGTCCTCCGGTCCAAGCAGCACATAGCGTCCGTCCGCAGTCCCTGCCAGCGTCGTGCGCACACCGTTCGTAATGCGTGCCGCCTGACGCGCATTCACGCGCAGCTTCGGCAGAGCATCGACCGCCGTCAGCGGCTCCGCTGCACAGCCTTCGGGGTCGGCAGCGATTTCCTGCAGCGTAAACGCCTTGTCGATGGTATAAGCACCGACCTGTGTGCGCAGCAAAAAGCTCATTGTGCCGCAGGTGCCTAAAGCCGTCGCCAGGTCC
>URVO01000230.1 GCA_900551335.1 uncultured Phascolarctobacterium sp. | reverse complement strand
TATGCATGAGGCTATTCGTATTGGCGGTGGACAGAATCCGTATGACCAGATTGCTTTGAACGCCAGCAGTGAGCAAACGATTCCTATGGAGGAGGTATATAAGCTGGATCCTGATATTATTTTGCTGAGCAACTTTGATAAATTTGTACCTGATGATTTGTATAATAATAAAATTGCCGGTCAGGATTGGAGCACGGTTAAAGCAGTACAGGAGAAGCGCGTGTATAAGGTGCCGATGGGCATTTACCGCTGGGATGCTCCTGGCGTAGAAACACCGCTGATGATGGAATGGCTGGCGCATGTTCTGCAGCCTGAGCTGTTCAAGGAGCTTGATGTGCGTGCTGATGCTAAAAATTTCTATGAGGATTACATGCATTACAAAATTTCAGAAGCAGATATGGCGCAAATTTTTGCTGATGAAGCTAATAAGAACAGTAAGCCGTTATTCTAATGCAGATAGAAGCAGATAAATCAAATTATGCAGTAATCATGCTTGTTTTCTGCGCGTTGCTGCTGTTAATGGTGGTAGTGAGCCTGGGTATGGGACGTCTTTATATTGCGCCAATGGATGTCTTTAAGATTTTGTGCTCCTACATTGTGCCTGTAGAGCAAAGCTGGAGTGATCAGGCGGCGAGCGTTATTTATACGCTGCGTCTGCCGCGTGTGCTGGCAGCCATTTTGATAGGCTCTGCCTTATCGCTTTCCGGCGCTGCTTATCAAAGTGTCTTTAAAAACCCGCTTGTAGCGCCGGATATGCTTGGTGTATCCTCTGGTGCCTGCGTGGGTGCATCGCTTTGTATCTTGTTGGGCTTAGGCAGTACCTTTATCCAGGTCGGAGCTTTTGGCGGTGGTATGCTGGCTGTAGCCTGCGCTGTTATTATTCCGCGTATTATCGGTAAAAATTCGATAGTTATGCTTGTTTTATCCGGCCTTATAGTTTCTGGTCTGATGAATGCGTTGTTGGGTATTATAAAATACCTTGCAGACAGCGAAACGCAGCTGCCGGAAATTACCTATTGGCAGCTTGGCTCCTTAGTTAGCGTAACTTGGGATAATATTATTTCCAGTGGGGTACCGATTTTAGTTTGTCTGTTGTTCATGCTGGTGATTCGCTGGCGCATGAATATCCTGACGCTTTCGGATGAAGAGGTGCATATGCTGGGACGAGATGCCGGCTGGCTGCGCTATGCGATTATTTTGTGTGCGACGGTTCTTACAGCCTGCTCCGTATGCATTAGCGGCACGATTGGCTGGGTAGGCCTGGTTATTCCGCATTTTTCACGGATGCTTGTCGGGCCGAATAATCAGCGCCTGCTGCCGTTGGCCATTGTTTTGGGAGCCTTCTTTTTGCTGGCGATAGACACTATTTCACGCGCGTCGATGAGTGCCGAGATTCCCTTGAGTATTCTTACAGGTCTGATTGGTGCTCCCTTCTATTTCTATCTATTGTTGAGACAAAGGCTGGCGTTATCATGAAGTTAATCGTAAATAATTTAGCATTTGCTTATAAAGAAGAGCCGCTATGGCAGAATGTCAGCTTTACTCTGGATAAAGGTGAGGTCATGACGATTTTAGGCAGCAACGGCATAGGCAAAACAACGCTGCTGCGCGTGCTGATAGGCTTTTTTAAACCGTTAGGGGAGGGGAGCGTGCGTCTTATTACAGATGCAGGTGATGAATATACGCCGTATGCCAACCTTAAGGAGTTTACAGAGCAGATTGGTTATGTGCCGCAGGTACAGAATACGGCCTACTCCTTTTTGGTACGCGATTATGTGGTTATGGGCAGAGCGCCGCATTTAGGCGTGTTTGCTAAGCCGAAAAAAGAGGATTATGAGCTGGCTGATGAAGTGCTGGAGGATTTAGAAATTTATCAGCTGCGTAACCGTTCGTTTAACACATTGAGCGGGGGTCAGCAGCCGCAGCTGGTTATTATGGATGAGCCGACCAACCATCTTGACTATGGCAATCAATTCCGTGTGCTGCAGATGGTGCAAAAGCTTTCACAAAAGGGGATTGCTGTTATTTTGACAACGCATATGCCTGACCAGGCTTTTTATCTAGGCGGAAAAACAGCTATCTTGAAGCCGCAGGGCTTGGAGGTTGGACAGGTGCAGGATATTTTGACGGAGAAGGCGTTAGAGGAAATCTATAAGCTGAAAATAAAACTGCTCTACTTGCCGGAGCAGCGCAGAACCATTTGCATACCTTATTAGCTTGTCGTTTCACTCTCACATATAAATAAAAAATTGATGATTAAGAGGTGTATCAGTATGTCGAAGAAAAATAATTTGCTTTTAAGCAGCATCATGTGCTCACTTATTCTTGGTATGAGTGCAGCTCCTGTAAGCGCAGAAACCATTGAAACCTTCAATCTGGATGAGATGATTGTTGAAAGCTCGCGTAACCACAAAACTCCGTTGCCCGGTGGCTTTAACAACGATTCCTCTAGGGTAGGTCTTTTAGGTGAAACAGAGGTTATCAAGGCACCGTTTACTGTACAAAGTATTACTGAAGATACGGTCAGCAAAATGGCGATGCCGAATCAGGATTTGGATACTGTTTTATCCAAC
>URVO01000229.1 GCA_900551335.1 uncultured Phascolarctobacterium sp. | reverse complement strand
AAATTTTACGCCTGCGTCCTGCATTTCCTGCATGGCTGTGGCGATGGTGTCGGGCGCGATGCCGCGGCAGGCAGCCTTGTTCAGGATAACGTCGAAGCCTGCGTCCATTAATTGCAGCACGGTGTTTTTTACGCAGTAGTCGGTTGCGAGACCACCGCAGATGACGGTCGTGATGCCGTGGCAGCGCAGATATTCAATCGCGCCGGTGGAAAGTGTATTCTTTAAATCGTGATAGCAGGCACCATAGGGATGCTTATCCGGTTCAATACCCTTGAAAACTTGAAAATCATAGGCCTGCGGATTAAGGCCTGCGATAAACTCAAAGCCCTTAGTGCCTATGATAGCATGTGCAGGCCAGCGGATATCCAGATCAGGATAGCCGGCGATGGGGGAGAGCGGAGCGTGCTCTGCGTCGCTGAGCCACAGTGCGCTCATGCTGTGCGCGTCGCGGGAGGCGATACGCAGACTGGCAAATTTTGCCTGAGCGTTAAGCTCGTCAGCAATCATGTCGCCCTCTGCTACCGCCAGCTCGTCGGGGCATACAGGAGTGAAGGTGTTTTGTGCATCGATATCAAAGGAAGCGATGTATTTTTTCTCTGGTAAGTTCATGGCTGTGCCTACTTTCTTTATATGATATGTTTATTGTAGTATACTTATGGGGATTTTACAACTGAAAAAGCGTTGAATATGTTAATTTTGTGAAATCGTCAGAAATTAGCACTCGACGCTTGACAGTGCTAACAAATAGTGGTATAACATAATCAACAAAGGAAATGAACCACAGGGAAGCAAAGAAAGCCTAAGGTTCAGCACCTGAGTTAATAATCAAATTAATACTTGTAGCATCAACATGAAAATGCATACTAGCAAGCAGGATAAAATGGAGGAATGACTTATGATGATGCCTAGTGTATTTGGTGAAAGCTTATTTGATGATTTAATGGATTTTCCGTTTGAGAAAGAATTCTTTGGCCATCGCAATCCGCTGTATGGTAAACATGCACAGAACGTTATGAAGACCGATATTAAAGAAACTGATGGCGCTTATGAAATGGATATTGACCTGCCTGGCTTTAAAAAAGAGGACGTCAATGCAAAACTGGAAAACGGTTATCTGACGATTACCGCTGCTAAAGGTCTGGATAAGGACGAGAAAAATAAAGAGGGCGTTTATATTCGCCGTGAACGCTATACCGGCCAATGTGCAAGAACCTTCTATGTTGGCGATGCTGTAACGCAGGAGGATATCAAGGCTAAATTTGAGGATGGTATTTTGAAGGTTACTATTCCTAAGGTTGAGCCGAAAAAGGTTGAAGAAAAGAAATACATTGCCATTGAAGGCTGATAATTAAATAGACAACAACACATCCTTTCAAACTGCCACTGGAGCCTGGGCTGCTTCGGTGGCAGTTCTTTTTTTGCATAAAAAAACTGCCGCACGTTTCCATGCGGCAGCATTGCTTATGAAATTAATTTTTCGGAACGAGGTCTTCAGCTTTCAGCGTACCAGCCTTAGCGCGTTCTGCAAATTCAGCAGTTGCGGTGAAGAGTACGTCACTGGAGCTGTTGAGCGCGGTTTCGCAGGCATCCTCCAGTACGGAGATGATGAAGCCAACGCCAACAACCTGCATAGCGATATCATTGCTGATACCGAAGGATGCGCAGGCTACAGGAATCAGCAGCAGAGAGCCGCCGGCAACACCGGAAGCACCGCAGGCACCAACGGTAGAAACGATGCACAGCAGCAGTGCAGTCGGCATATCTACATGGATACCCAGAGTGTTAGCTGCAGCCAGAGCCAGTACGGAGATGGTGATGGATGCACCAGCCATGTTGATGGTTGCACCCAGCGGAATGGACAGCGCATAGGTATCAGGATTCAGGCCGAGGCGTTTGCACAGAGCCATGTTTACAGGAATGTTAGCAGCGGAGCTGCGGGTAAAGAATGCGTAAACGCCGGATTCGCGGATGGTGGTGAGCACCAGCGGGAACGGGTTTTTACGAATGTTGAAGTATACGATGAGCGGATTCATTACCAGCGCTACGAAGAAGTAGGAGGCAATGAGTACTGCCAGCAGGTGTACATAGCTCATAACTGCAGACAGGCCAGCATCGCTGATGGAGGTTGCCACGAGGCCCATGATGCCGAGCGGAGCAAAGTGGATAACCCATTTTACAACGAGGGTAATGGATTTAGCAACGTCTGTCAGAGCAGCCTTGGTGGTGTCATTAGCAGCCATGTTCAGAGCCAGACCGAAGATTACGGCCCATGCCAGAATACCGATATAGTTTGCGTGCAGGAGTGCAGCAATCGGATTGTCAACAACGCTGAGAATCAGGTTATGCAGAACCTCAACGATACCGCTAGGCGGTGTAACCTTAGCGTCTGCAACCTGCAGCTGCAAGGTGGTCGGGAACAGGAAGGACAGGGTTACGCCTACGAGAGAAGCGCAGAAGGTGCCGACAACGTACAAGCCGATAATAGGCTTCATGTTAGCGTCACCGTCGCTTTTCTTCTGAGCCATAGCATTCATAACCAAGAAGAATACGAGTACAGGTGCAACGCCCTTTAAAGCTTTT
>URVO01000228.1 GCA_900551335.1 uncultured Phascolarctobacterium sp. | reverse complement strand
ATAATAGACGATAGAAAATCTAAGGAGGTACTCCTCATGAAGCATTTATTAACTATTGCCGGCAGTGATTCCAGCGGCGGAGCTGGCATTCAGGCCGACCTCAAGACCTTTGCGGCTCATGGCACCTTTGGCATGAGCGTAATTACTGCTGTTACCGCGCAGAACACCTGTGGCGTAACGCAGGTGCAGAATATAGACTGCGATATCGTCAAGGCGCAGATTGAAGCAGTTTTTGATGATATCCGCGTAGATGCTGTGAAAATCGGTATGGTTTCGCAGCCGGAGATTATTGAAACGATTGCGGCCTGCCTGCGCAAATATAAGCCGCAGATTATCGTTGTGGACCCGGTGATGATTTCTAAGAGCGGTTATCCGTTGCTGGCGCCGGAGGCCTGCGCTACGTTGATTCGCGAGCTGCTGCCCTTGGCGACGCTGCTGACGCCGAATCTGCCTGAGGCCGAGGCTATTACAGGCATGAAGGTTATGGAAAAGGGCGAGATGCGTCCTGTAGCAGAAAAAATTATCGCGCTGGGTGCTGAGGCCGTGCTGGTCAAGGGCGGTCATTTGAGCGATACGGCGGACGATTTGCTGTTTGACGGCGAGCAGGAAACGTGGTTCCCCGGTAAGCGTATCGCTACGAAGAATACGCATGGCACTGGCTGCACGCTTTCGAGCAGTCTGGCGGCAAATCTGGCGAAGGGACTGAGCCTGAAGGAGGCAGTGGCAGCCTCGAAGGCATACGTTACCGAGGCGATTGAGCATGCGCTGGCGATTGGCAGCGGCTGCGGCCCGACGCATCACTTTGTAGATTTATATAGAAAGGCTGGTATCTTAGACTAATGGACCTGAAAAATACTTTTGGCGTACTCGTTGACGAGCTGCGCAAGAAAAATCCTGTTATTCATGCGATTACTAATTATGTTACGGCTGAAAGCTGCGCTGATGTGGCGCTGGCTGCCGGTGCTTCTCCTGTTATGGCAGATGAGCCGGAGGAGGTTGCTCAGATTACTGCCGGTGCTGACGTGCTGGTGCTGAACCTGGGCACCCTGAATTATACGAAGCAGATTGCTATGGAGCGTTCTGCAGAGATAGCAAAGGCGAAGGGCATTCCTGTTATCCTTGATCCGGTGGGCGTTATGACCTCCAATATCCGTCTGGACTTTGCGCTGAAGCTGCTGAACAAAGGCTATATCAGTATTGTGCGCGGCAACCACAGCGAGTGCGCTGCACTGCTTGACGGCAAAACAGGCGGTCGCGGTGTAGATAATCTCGCGGAGGGCACTGAAGAGGGCGAGGCTCTGAAAACAGCGAAGGATGCAGCAGCAAAATTTGGCTGCGTATTTGCTGTAACCGGTGCGATTGATAATATCAGCAACGGCAAGCAGGCAGTAGTGCTGAACAACGGCCATCCGCTGCTGCAGGATATCACCGGCAGCGGCTGCATGACGACGATGCTTGTGGCTGCCTGCGCTGCTGTGACGAAGGATATGCTGGTGGCTGCGGCCTTAGGCGTTGTTATCATGGGACAGAGCGCTGAGCTGGCAGCGAACCTGCTGGAGAAGAAGGATGGCCCCGGTATGTTCAAGGTGCGTCTGCTGGACTGCGTTTATCACGTGACGACCAAATGGAATCTTGTTAACCTGAAGCCTGAGGAAAAGGTGTCGTAAGATGAAGCCTGTTATTGATTACAGTATCTATCTTGTGACGGACGAGGCCTGTCTGCACGGCCGCCCGCTGCTGGAGTGTGTGGAAGAAGCGCTGGTGGCAGGCGTAACGCTTGTACAGTACCGTGCGAAGGCTGCGGACGGCGGCGTGCTTTATGCCGAGGCGTGCAAGCTCAAGGAGCTGTGCGACAAGTATAGCGTGCCACTGATTATCAACGACCGTCTGGATATTGCGCTGGCTGTCGGCGCGGCAGGCGTACATCTGGGGCAGGACGATTTGCCCTGTGCTGTGGCACGCAGACTGCTGGGCGAGGATTATATTATCGGCGTATCGGCGCATAATCCGGCTGAGGCAGTAAAGGCGGTCAGCGAGGGTGCTGATTATCTTGGCTGCGGTGCAGTGTTCGGCACGGCGACGAAGCACGATGTAGCGAAGCTGGGACTGGAAAATCTGCGCGCTATCCGTAAGGCTGTTGTACTACCAATGGTGGGCATCGGCGGCATCACTGCGGATAATTATGCAGAGGTCTTGGCGACGGGCGCAGATGGTGCAGCCATCGTCAGCGGCATTCTGGCGCAGGACGATATCGGCGCAGTTGTAAAAAAACTTGTTGCGATAAAGCAAAAATAAGACTGGAGCTTCTCTGGCGTAAAGCCGGGGAAGCTTCTTTTTCCGGAAAAGTGTAACCTCCGTTACAGATTTTCGCCAATTGAAAAAATTATGAGAAATTTTATGCAAAAAGAAGGAGATTTATATAATTTAGCGAATTACAAGAGTATAACAAATGCCTGATAAAGGGGGATTTATCATGAAAGAATACACTGGTGATAAGATTAGAAACGTGGCCATTGTGGGTCATGGTGGAGCAGGAACCACGTCGGTAACTGAAGCCCTGCTGTATCGCAGCGGAGCAATCAGCAGGA
>URVO01000227.1 GCA_900551335.1 uncultured Phascolarctobacterium sp. | reverse complement strand
CAACTCTCGTGGTAACAATCTGAGAAATATGGCGGCCAATGTTGTTAAAGGTCAGCGTCGGAGCATCGCTGCTCATGTCGCGGATATCGCCATACGGAACAAGACCAAGCTTAATCAGTGCCTGGAAGCCGTTGCAGATACCCAGCATCAGGCCATCACGGTTCTCTAAGAGGTCGCTGATTGCTTCCTTGATGCGCGGGTTGCGGAACATGGTAGCGATGAACTTGCCGCTGCCGTCCGGCTCGTCGCCTGCGCTGAAGCCGCCAGGAATCATCACAATCTGAGAATTGTTGATATATTTAACCATAGCTTCTACGGATTCTTCGATAGCAGCAGCTGTCAGGTTGCGTACAATAAAGGTATTTGCTTCAGCACCAGCAGCCTCGAAGGCACGCGCACTGTCGTATTCACAGTTGTTGCCGGGGAATACCGGGATGAATACGCGCGGTTTAGCGATATTTACCGGCGCAGTCAGCGTCAGCTCGCTCTTATACAGCGGCATAGCAATATCAGCAGGCTCCTCTGCCTTCGGTGTGCCATCCGGGAAGATTCCCAGCAGCGGCTCACGGTAAGCGGCAAAAGCTTTCGCAGCGTCAATCTTAGTATCGTTGATGGTGATGCCTGCTTCGCTGGTGGTATGACCAAGCAGCATATAATCCAGGCCTTCGAACAGCTCTTCCGGCTCAACTCCGGCAGCCAGCTCCAGCACCATGCCGCCAGGCTGCAGAGTGAACAGGCTGTCAGTGTCATGGAACGGTTTGATGAATTCAAAGCCCAGCTCATTGCCCAGGCACATCGTCGTTACCAGAGCAGCTACGCCGCCCTCTTTAACAGCAGCAGCAGCAGCAATCTTGCCTGCTTCCATAGCTTCATGTACAGTAGACAGATTTTGCTTCAACGCAGTGAAGTTCAGCACCTCTGCATTGTCGCGCGGGCAGGACAGGAAGACAACCTTATCGCCTGCTGCCTTGAAATCAGCAGAAACAGCCTTGTTGCCGTCAATAACGCCAACTGCAAAGGATACGAGCGTCGGCGGAACAGTTTTATCCATAAAGGTACCGCTCATGCTGTCCTTGCCGCCGATTGCCGGCAGGTCAAGCGCATCAAGCGTCGTAAATGCACCTAAGAGAGCGCTGAACGGCTGTCCCCAGCTGTTGGCATCATGCAGCTTCGGGAAGTACTCCTGCAGCGTCAGGCGCAGCTTGGCAGGATCAGCACCAAGAGCAGCAGCACGCACAACGGACTCCGTTACAGCGTACATAGCGCCGTGGAACGGACTCCAGCAAGCCACGTTCGGGTTATAGCCGCAAGCCATAACGCTGGCAGCAGTCGTGTTGCCATGCAGCACAGGAATACGGCCAACCATGCCCTCGCTCGGAGTGAGCTGGGTTTTGCCGCCGAACGGCATCATAACAGTGCCGCGGCCAATCGTGCTGTCGAAACGCTCGGACAAGCCTTTTTCACTGCATACGTTGAGGCGGCCAAGGTTTGCCAGCCAAGCAGCTTCAAGGTTAGCAGCGGCAGTAACCTCTGCCGGAACCTGCTCGAATACGTTGTCCTCTTTTTCTTCGCTGACAACGATGTTCGTATGCTGTGCCACACCATTGGTATCGAGGAAGGCACGAGAAAGGTCAACAATTTTATCACCACGCCAGAACATAACCAGACGCGGCTCTTCAGTTACATCAGCAACAACAGTTGCCTCCAGGTTTTCTTCATCAGCATATTTAATGAAGGCTTCACGGTCGCTGGCAGCGATAACTACAGCCATACGCTCCTGAGATTCGGAGATAGCCAGCTCAGTGCCGTCCAGACCTTCGTATTTCTTCGGAACCTTATCCAGGTCTATTACCAGGCCATCGGTCAGCTCGCCGATAGCAACAGATACGCCGCCTGCACCGAAGTCGTTGCAGCGTTTAATCATAGCGGTTACAGCAGGGTTGCGGAACAGACGCTGAATCTTGCGTTCAGTCGGCGGATTGCCCTTCTGTACCTCTGCACCGCAGCTCATCAGGGAATCAACGGTATGTTCTTTGGAGGAACCGGTTGCACCGCCGCAGCCGTCACGGCCGGTTTTGCCGCCCAGCAGCACAACGATATCGCCGGCAGCAGGACGCTCACGACGAACAGCACTGCGCGGAGCTGCGCCGATAACGCCACCGATTTCCATACGCTTAGCTACAAATTTTTCGTGATAATATTCCTGTACATGGCCGGTAGCCAGACCAATCTGGTTGCCGTAGGAGCTATAGCCGGCAGCAGCACCGATGGTGATTTTGCGCTGCGGCAGCTTGCCGGGCAGAGTCTCGCTAATCGGCGTGCGCGGATCAGCACTGCCGGTTACGCGCATAGCCTGATATACATAGGAACGGCCGGACAGCGGATTGCGGATTGCGCCGCCCAGGCAGGTTGCAGCACCGCCGAACGGTTCAATTTCCGTCGGATGGTTATGCGTTTCGTTTTTAAAATGATTTCTACGACTTTGCGAGCCGCCTGCGCCTTGATATTATCTTCGTCTTTATACACGCCGTGAATAATATAGACAGACAATAAAACGCCCAGGCAGGTAGACGATGCCGATGGCAGCGCCAGCATGCG
>URVO01000226.1 GCA_900551335.1 uncultured Phascolarctobacterium sp. | reverse complement strand
ACTTACTTCTAAGCTGCACCGTGCTCACAGCCAATTTTAGCTGCTTACGTGGATCGTTTGGCCTGCAACTGGCATCGACTTGCAACCACAGACCTGAGCTGCTCCATATATTATACGCGTCAGGCAATTTTTTTGCAAGTAAATAGCCGCTCTGCCCTTTAATAATTTTGCAAAAAGTGTTATACTATCAATACCTTAATTTGTACGGATACAAAGGAAACACTATTATGATTGCTATTCCTCAATGTCTGGACTTTGCAGATGCACGCATGACGAAGGAAATCTGCGAGTTCTACATGAAAATGCTGAAAATAAAAAATAACGAAATCTGTCTGCACAGCCAGCAGGTCGCTAATTACGCAGCCAGCACAGCAGCCAAGCTGGGGCTGCCGGCCTCCGAGGTTTCGCTGATTAAAACGGCGGCGCTCCTGCATGACATCGGCCAGCTTTCTGTGCCCAACATCATCTTGAACAAGCTGCCCTTTTTGTCGACACGCGAGCAGTCCATCTATAAGCGCCACTGCATCGCCGGCGCCAGTATGCTGGAAAATATTCCCGGCTTTACAGTTGTCTGCGACATTATCAGCAGCCACCATGAGAAGTGGGACGGCACAGGCTATCCCAAGCGCCTCAAGGGACAGAACATTCCTATCGGCGCACGCATTATCGCCGTCGCCAACTATTACGACCGCAACATCAATCCCTGCACGCAGCATTGGCAGAAAACCCATGCTGATGCTATTATCGAGCTGCAGGATAAGGCTGGTCTGGACTTCGACCCGGCCATCGTCAAGGCCTTCATCGAATCCATCATTCCCCAAAATGCACGCGGCTGAACACTTAGCACGTAAAAAATCCCCTCCGTCACCTACGGTGATAGAGGGGTATTTTTATGCTTCCGCTGCATTACGCACACGCGTCAAATACGAATACAGAGCAACGCATATCAGGATGCAGCCTGTGATGACGAGCACGTAGCGCGTGCTCATATACGTTCCCAAAAAGCCGCCTGCCAGCGGTCCGACAACGCCGCCAAACTGCTGCGCCGAGGTTACCAGACCAAAGGCCTTGCCGCGCATCTCCTTCGTCGTCACGCGCGTAAGGTTCGCATTGATATTAGGCACAGCGCCTGCCAAAAACAGGCCATAGACAAACTGAATCGCAGCAAACTGCCACACATCAGCAATAAACACCTGAAACAGATTGATGAAGCCGGCAGCAAAGGTTACGACGCAGAAGGTGCGCACATAGCCGAAGCGCTGACCGCGCTTGCCCCAGAACGGCGCGGCAATAATGCCGGTAAAGCCGGACAGGGAAAAAATAATGCCTGACATTTTTATCGCCGCATCACCCATATCGTCCATAAGCTGGCCGACGTACAGCGTAATCAGCGGCTGAATCAGCATAATGCAGGTCTGCACCATGAAGAACATCATCATCACAAACAGCAGCTCTCTGTTCTCCAGAGCCTTCCTCAAATCTGCCAGCAGACTGCTGATTTCACGTGCGCCCTTTGTAATAACCGACGCATCATGCACGATGAGAATAACCAGTGTCGTCGCAATAAACAGCGCCGCACTGCCGACATAAAACGATGCACGCATACCGAACCAGCTGCTCAGATAGCCGCCCATCAGCGGGCCCATAATCGTGCCGCTGGCAATCGAGGTCTGCATCAGGCCCATGCCCCAGCCCATCTTCTCCTCCGGCAGCGACGAGGATGCCATTGACAGACACGCAGGCACAAAGCCGGCAATAACGCCGCAGAGCACACGCACAAGCAAAAGCTGATACACATCCTGACATACGCCTGTAAGAAAATACGTCAAAGCCAGACCATAGCCTGCACGCATCGCCATCTTCCGCTGGCCGACACGGTCCGCCAAAGCGCCCCAGTACGGTGCCATCACAGCGCTGCCCATAAAGGTTATCGCAAAGGTTATGCCTGCCCAGAAGTTTACGTCGGCCTGCGTAACATGCAGCTCACGCAAAAGATAAACGGGCAGAAACGGCATACACATTGTATAGCTGGCACAGCATAAAAATACAGCCAGCCACAGCACAGGCAGGTTATACTTCCAGCTGCCGGTGCTATTTTTTTGTAAAGCTAGTAGTGTCATAATAAATTCCTCTTTCTCTTCTGCTAATATTATATCACAATCGTATAACAAAGGAAGGTGGTAACCGCATCACAGCAGCTTTAATTTTTCTCACTTCTTCCCTTCCTTAAAGCGTTCATATAATGTATAATATAATTTAGATTAGTTCGTTTTGTAAACGATAAAAGAAATAACTGCTATAGCCATCTGCATAGCGCAAAGGAAGGGTAGAAGCATGAAACCATTTACAACACAGGAATTAGAGGAATGCGGCTTTTTTTCGAAGATGTTTGGCAGCAAGCCTGCCGAAAACGGCTGGAAGGAGCTGAACAACCTGCTGGCTGCAGCAGATTCCACACTCACCATCAGCAGTGACGCTGTACACGGCGCACTCAAAAAGTGGGGCGTAAAATTCAATGAAGAAAATATGAACCAGCGTAGCGGTATCTATCGCAAGCTGGCCGACGTTGTTTATACAGAAGCACCAAGCAAGGAGGAC
>URVO01000225.1 GCA_900551335.1 uncultured Phascolarctobacterium sp. | reverse complement strand
GTTGCCGAAGCAGCTAAGACGAAATCTGAGGAGCTGTATCCCGGCGTGCAGGTTGTCGGCTGTCACAACGGTTATTTTAAGCCGGAGGACGAGGCAGAGATTATTGCTGATATCAACGCATCCGGTGCAGAGATGCTGTTTGTGGCACTCGGTGCACCGAAGCAGGAAATCTGGCTGAAAAAATATCGCGACCAGCTTAAGCCGCGTATTCTTATGGGCATCGGCGGCAGCTTTGATGTGTTTGCAGGCAAGATGGAGCGTGCGCCGAAATGGATGCAGGACGCTTCACTCGAATGGGCCTTCCGTCTGTATAAGCAGCCCAGCCGCTTTATGCGTATGATGGCACTGCCAAAATTTGTGCTCAAGGTTATGTTTTCTAGCAAATAAGCTGCACGGAGTCGAGCTTATTCTTTGAAATGTGCTAAGAATTTTACAGTTTGCTAGACAAAAGTACGCGGCTGTATTATAATAAAGTGATGGAAAAAACTTCCATCACTTTTTATGTTGCAGAAATTTTGACTAGATAGTCAGCTGAGCATTTAATGTAGCGTTAGCTCAAATAAAAATATCCGCAAGAAAGCGAGGCTTTATATGTTTATTGTAAAAGATGGTTATATTTATGTTGGTGTATCCTTAGTTTTGGCGGCCATTGTGTATTATTTCTTCGGAGCGTATTGGGCAGTTATCCCGGTAGTGCTGGCGTTGTACTTTGCGTACTTCTTCCGTGACTTTCATCGTAGCATGCCTTATGACCCGAATATTTTATACTCGCCTGCTGATGGCACCGTTATGGGCATAGAGGAAATTTTTGACGATGAATATCTCAATGAGCCTGCGCTGAAGCTGACAATTTTCCTGTCCGTATTCAACGTACACACGAACCGCGCACCGCTGGACGGCGAAATCAAGTACCAGCGTTATACCTGTGGTCAGTTCGTTCCTGCGTATGAGAAGAACGCGTCCTTTGAGAACGAGCGTCATGCTGTTGGCGTTGATAATGGCCGCATCCGCTTCCTCGTTATTCAGGTAGCAGGTCTTTTGGCACGCCGCATCGTGTCCTGGGTTACCGTTGGCCACGAGCTTAAGCAGGGTGAAACCTATGGTATGATTAAATTTGGCTCCAGCACGGAGCTGATTGTGCCGAAAAATGTTGAAATCACTGTAAAAAAAGGTGATAAAGTAACTGGTGGTATCACCGTAGTAGGGAGGGTTAAAGCATAATGAACTGGCGTCGTCTGATTCCGAACAGCATTAGCTCCACGAGCCTTATATTTGGTGTGCTGTCTATTTTCAAAACTATTGAAGGAGATTTTTTCTTAGCTCCTATTTTTATCGTTATCGCTGTAATTTTTGACTCGATGGATGGTCGTGCTGCCCGTGCGCTTGGCGTTGGCGGCGGTGACTTTGGCAAGGAGATGGATTCTCTTTGCGATATGTGTTCCTTCGGTGTTGCTCCGGCTATCATGATTTATATGTATGGCCTGCAGGAGCTGGGGCTCGTTGGTCAGGTTATCGCCGGACTGTTCGCTGTAGGCGGCTGTCTGCGTCTGGCACGCTTCAACTGCAATACCGGCGTTGTCCATGGCTATTTCCAGGGCATGCCGATTCCGGCAGGCGCGTGCTTCCTTGCAACCTATGTACTTTCCGGCTATCATTTTGCTCCGGCTGTGCTGGCTGTTGTTACCTTAGTAGTAGCCTGCATTATGTACAGTGAAGTACGCTTCCCGGACTTCAAGGGCAAAGGCAATCCTATGTACCGTATTCCGGTGGTTATTGCGCTTGTTATCGGTGCAGCAATGCTCTATGAGCGTCCGAGCGCTTGGATGTTTGTGGCAATGTTTACGTATACGATTGCTGGTATTATCAACCATGTATATCGTGCAGTAACGGGCAAAAATAAGTAAAAGCCACTAGGGCTTTAGGAAGAGAAGGAGTAGGTTGATGAATACGTATTTTGATATAATCATGATTCCTTTGCAGATATTGATTATATTCTTTACGCTCTATTATTTTTTCGTTTCTTGGTTCGGCTTGTTCGGCAAGAAAAAAGAGGTTAAGATTTATAATGAAAGTAAGACCTTTGCTTTGATTGCTTGTGCGCATAATGAGGAAAGAGTTATTGCTCAGCTTGTAGATAATCTGCGTCGTCTGAATTATAACGACGCCTTATATGATATTTATGTTGTAGCGGATAACTGCTCTGACAAAACTGCGGAGGTCGCACGCAAGGCTGGTGCGCTGGTGCATGAGCGCTTCAGCGAAACCGGCAAGGGCAAGGGCTTTGCGCTGGCGTGGATGTTCGACAGATTATTTAAGCTTGATAAGCAGTACGATGCAGTCTGCGTTTTCGATGCGGATAACCTGGTGCATCCTGATTTTTTGAAAGAGATGAACAGTCGTCTGTGCAACGGCGAGCGCATTATCCAAGGCTACATGGACGCAAAGAACCCGACGGATACGTGGGTTAGCGGCGTGTTTGCGATTTCCTTCTGGATTGTCAACCACGTATGGAGTCTGGCTAAGTATAACATGGGCTTGTCCTGCTGCCTTGGCGGCACGGGCATGTGCTTTGATACTGAAATATTGAAGCGTTACGGCTGGCGTGCAACCTGCCTGACGGAGG
>URVO01000224.1 GCA_900551335.1 uncultured Phascolarctobacterium sp. | reverse complement strand
CCGCCGCCGGTGCCGCCCAGAGTATATGCCGGACGAACGATCAGCGGATAGCCGATTTCCTTACCGAAATCGCAAGCAGCCTCGATAGTTTCAACAATGGTGCTTTCCGGAATCGGCTGGTTGATTTTTTCCATCGTCTCTTTAAACATTTCGCGATCCTCGCCACGTTTGATAGCGCTGATCTGCGTGCCTAAAAGACGTACATTATTTTCGCGCAGGATGCCCTTTTCGTCCAGCTTCATAGCCATGTTCAGGCCAACCTGGCCGCCCAGAGTTGCCAGCAGGGAATCAGGACGCTCGCGTTTGATAACTTTTTCCAAAAATTCGATGTCGATAGGTTCAACGTATACGCGGTCAGCCACATGTACGTCGGTCATGATGGTAGCAGGGTTGCTGTTTACCAGAACAACCTCCAGACCTTCTTCCTTCAGCGCGCGGCAGGCTTGCGTGCCTGCATAGTCAAACTCCGCTGCCTGACCGATAATAATAGGGCCGGAGCCGATAACGAGAACCTTTTTAATATTATTAAGCTTCGGCATAATTAACGACCCTCCATCATATCAACAAAATGCTCAAACAAATAATCATGGTCACCAGGGCCAGGGCAGGCCTCCGGATGATATTGAACGGTAAAGGTAGGATGCTTGGTGTATTCCAGGCCTTCGATCGTGCCATCGTTCATAGAAATGTGGCTGATCTTGATGCCCTTGCCTTCCAGAGATTTTTCATCTACAGCATAACCGTGGTTTTGGGCGCTGATGTAGATGCGGCCATTTGCCAGGTACTTAACCGGCTGGTTGATACCGCGATGACCGAATTTCATTTTATAGGTATCAGCACCGTTAGCCAAAGCCATGAGCTGATGACCGAGGCAGATGCCGAACATCGGCTTTTTGCCCATCAGCTTCTTAATATTTTCGATAACCTCAGGCAGATCCTTCGGGTCGCCAGGGCCATTGGACAGGAAGATACCGTCCGGATCGCAGCTCAGCACCTCTTCAGCGGTAGCGAAAGCCGGGAACACAGTCAGGCGGCAGCCAAAGCCGACCAGGGATTTCAGGATATTGCGTTTAATACCAAAGTCCATAACAGCAACATGCAGCTTGCCCTCGCCCATCGTATAAACCTCAGGAGTGGTAACCTGAGCAACCTGGTCATGCATTTCAGGAGCAGCCAGCAGCTTTTGTACCTCTTCCTCAGGCATGTCTGCCGGAACGATAACGCCCTGCAGTACGCCGTGGTTACGAATCTTACGCGTAATCGCACGGGTGTCCACGCCTACGAGCGTCGGGATATCCTGCTCCTCAAGGAAGGCTTCCAGAGTCTGCTCATTGCGCCAGTTGCTCGGGCAATCGCAGAGCTCGCCGATAACGTAGCCCTGGAAGAAGCATTGCTTGCCCTGGGTGAACAGCGGGTTGCAGCCATAGTTGCCTACCAGCGGATAGGTCATAACTACGATCTGACCGCAGAAGGACGGATCAGTCAGGGTTTCCTGGTAGCCGCTCATGCCGGTGGTGAAAACAACCTCGCCTACAGCATTGCGTTTGCCGCCATACAGAGTGCCTTCATAAACACTGCCGTCTTTTAATACTAATTTTCCTTTTCTCATTTTTTCGTGCATACTACACCATCCCTCATTACAAAATTACCGTGCAGCATGGTGGCAACAGCCTTGCCCTTGCAAGCCTTGCCTTCGTACGGGGTGAATTTGCCGCGGGTATAGAATTTGGAGCTGTCAACAGTCCATTCTTTATTCAGGTCCATAATCGTGATATCAGCAACGCTGCCCTCTTTCAGAGTGCCGCCAGCCAGCTTGAACAGCTTAGCAGGCTCACAGCTCATTTTGCTGATAATCGTCTTTAAGTCAAATACATTAGTGTGATATAAATCAGTCAGCATTACTGCCAGAGAGGTTTCCAGCCCGCAGAAGCCGTTCGGAGCATAGCGGAACTCAACATCCTTTTCTTCCGGTGCGTGCGGAGAGTGGTCAGTAACGATGGCATCAACGGTGCCGTCGAGAACAGCTGCACGCATAGCCTCAACATGGTCTGCGCTGCGCAGCGGCGGGCGCAAGCCTCATCGGTCAGCGTCAGATGATGTACGGTTACCTCACTGGTAACATTTACACCGCGTTTTTTAGCTTGGCGGATGATGTCGATAGCGCCCTTAGAAGCAACGTGGCAGATATGTACATGTGCGCCGGTGTATTCAGCGATGATGCAGTCACGGGCAACAGCGATATCCTCACTGATTGCCGGAACGCCCGGTACGCCGATACGTGCGGAAACAGCGCCTTCATGCATGTAGCCTTCGGAATCCAGCTCAGGATCAATTGCGTGGCATAAGAGCGGCTTGTCAAAAGCAGATACATATTTAGCAGCCAAAACCATCAGACGGGAGCTCTTTACATAATGGCCGTCATCAGAGAAGCCCATAGCGCCTTTTTCTGCCATGTCGCCCATCTCTGCCAGCTCTTCGCCCTTCTCGCCCTTGCTGATAGCGCCGATAACCTCGACGTTAGCATAGCTTTCCTCGCGAGCGCGTTCCTTAATACCACTGACTACGATAGAGGTGTCGATAACCGGCTTGGTGTTCGGCATGCAGGCAACGGTGGTTACACCGCCGGC
>URVO01000223.1 GCA_900551335.1 uncultured Phascolarctobacterium sp. | reverse complement strand
GAAGACGACACCAGCCACGGCTCTAAAAAGCTGAAATCTACGACCGGCTCTCTTGATGATCCGAAGATTCGCGAGCTGCTGGGCGATGAATTATACGAAAACCTTTGCAATGATATAGAGCTGTTGGATATGGCAGGCGATGAATTTGATATGGAGAAGGTTAATGCAGGCGAGCTGACCCCGATGTTCTTCGGTAGTGCGATGACCAACTTTGGCGTGCAGAGCTTCTTGGAAAAATTCTTGGAACTGTCTCCTAAGCCACAGCCAAGAATGCTGCAGGATGGTACAATGGTAGAGCCTAGCAACGAAAATTTCTCGGCTTTTGTTTTCAAAATCCAAGCCAACATGAACCCTGCTCACCGTGACAGAATTTCCTTTATGCGTATCTGCTCCGGCGTTTTTGAAAAAGGCATGAGCGTTTATCATAAGCAGTCCGGTAAGATGGTGAAGCTGGCACAGCCGCAGCAATTTTTGGCGCAAGAGCGTACTATAGTAGAAAAGGCATATCCCGGTGATATCATCGGTGTCTTTGATCCCGGTATTTTCGGTATCGGTGATTCCCTGAGCGATGCTTCGCAGAAGCTGCAGTTCGAGGATTTCCCTGTATTCCCACCGGAAATCTTCGCTCGCGTGCAGCCGAAGGATTCTTTGAAGCGCAAGCAGTTCGAAAAGGGCATTATCCAGCTGTCTCAGGAGGGCGCTATTCAGGTTTTCCGTCAGGAGGGCGTTGGTCTGGAAAGCTATATCGTCGGCGTTGTCGGTGTGCTGCAGCTTGAGGTGCTTGAATACCGCCTGCTCAACGAATACAGCTCCGTGCTGCTGATGAACCAGCTGCCGTATTCCGTAGCCCGCTGGGTATACGCAGAGGATAAAAAGCTGATTGACAATATTAAGGGTTTAGATAATGGTATGCTTGTCTATGATAAAAAGGATAGACCAGTTATTCTCGTGAATAACGAATGGTCCTTGAACTGGATTCTGGATCACAACCCGGGTATTCAGTTCTTGACGGTACCTGCTGATGTGGAGAAAATCTAAAAACTTCAACAACTACAAATTTGGTAAAAAATTTACGCTGTCGCAGCAAATTGTTATTTTGATATCCTTGGTGGTATGCGTTGCACTTTTGCCAACATCGCTTTTTACGACGCAGAAGGTGGCACGCGTTATCTATGACCGCGTAAGCATTAACGCTGTGAGTATCAACACGATTTTGTGCAACTCGTTGGAAATCAAGGATAGCTTGACATCGCAAAACATTTATGTCCGCCCAGAAATCGACAAGTTCATGGCAGATTATGTCAATGATGTCGACCATTCTGACGAGGCTGGCGTAGCAATTTACGATAAGAGCCATAATCTGCGTGTGCTCTACAATCCTGGCAATCTGCCTGATTTTGAGCATAGTGCGCGAGGCCTTGTCGACCAATATTCCGGCCGCGGCAAGATTTCCTATAAGGATAACTACAGCATTCCGAACAAAGCGCTTGGCTTTGTCAAAAATGATAATGGTGAGGTTGTTGGCTATATTGTTACCGGCTATTCTGATGAGATTGTTAATAACTCGACTATAGATTCCGTCCTCTTTTTGCTGCTGATGACCGTGTTAGGTCTTGTCGTGGGCATTTGGGGCGCAATTTATCTGGCAAAGCGTATTAAGAGCGTGCTTTTCGGCTATGAGCCGGAGGAGATTGCGCGTATGCTGCGCGAGCGTGATATTCTGCTGAACTCTGTGCGCGAGGGCATTGTCAACATCAACAGCAACGGACGCATTACGCTCGTAAATTCCGAGGCCAGCATTCTGCTGCAGCAGGCTGGCATAAAAAATGTCAGCGAAATTATGGGCATGAATGCCAGTGACGTCTTGAAGCGACTGCCAATTAATGATATTATTAAAGATGGCAAGACGCTCGTCGATGCCAGCGTTAAGATTGGTAATACTATATTTATCCTGACAGCTGTACCGCTGTTGCTGGAGGATAAGAATATCGTTGGTGCAGTACTGACCTTTCGTAAGAAGTCCGTAGTCGAGGAAATGGCTAATCAGCTGACCGGCTTTAAGAACTACGCAACAGCCTTGCGTGCGCAGACGCATGAGTTTATGAATAAGATGCACGTAATCATGGGCCTTATTGACATGAAGGCTTATGATGAGCTGAAGAATTTTACGCAGGAGATTGCCTATAATCGTCAGTCTGAGGTTTCGTATATCGTTACCCGCCTGAAGGATATCACGCTGTCCGGCTTTATTCTGGGCAAGATCAGCCGCAGCCGCGAGCTGGATATTGACTTCTCGTTGACGGAGGAAAGTGAGCTGCATAGTGAGCTGGATGTGCCGTCGGTGCATGACATTGTGCTAATTGCAGGAAATATTATAGAGAACGCCTTTGATGCTTTGAAGAATTTCGATGGTGAACGCATTGTCAACCTGTCAATTCTTGATTTTGACCGTGAGATTGTGATTGTCGTAGAGGATTCCGGTCCGGGAATGGATGAGAGCATACGCAAGCATATCTTCCAGCGCGGCTTTAGCAGCAAGTGCGAAAGCGGTCATGGCTTTGGCCTTTATCTTGTAAAGCACAGCATAGACAGTCTTAACGGCTCGATCAGTGTAGAATCAGCTCCTGG
>URVO01000222.1 GCA_900551335.1 uncultured Phascolarctobacterium sp. | reverse complement strand
GCCATGAGCCTGTTATCGGCGTATACCGTCTGACGATGAAATCCAACTCCGACAACTTCCGTCAGAGCAGCATCCAGGGCGTTATGAAGCGCATAAAGGCCAAGGGCGCGAAGGTTATTATCTACGAACCTACGCTGGAGAATGGCAGCACCTTCTTCGGCAGCGTTGTAGAAAACGACCTCGACAAGTTCAAGGCTGACAGCCAGGCGATTATCGCTAACCGCTATGACAGCTGCTTGGATGATGTTGAAGAGAAGGTTTATACCAGAGATTTGTTCAGAAGAGATTAAGTGGATAGATAACAAAACACCGCCGCACGCTTACGCGCACGGCGGTGTTAAAACTAAACGATTTTATACAGGTACGCTATTGTAATAAAGCTCATCAGGGCATATATCCTGACCTTCAGGCCAAATGATGGTAAATCCGTCAGCTTTTACCAAAGAAAAGTAAGAGATATCCGTGAGATGACTGTACCAGGAACCTTTGATGTATGGCTTTACGTCGAAGATTTTTGCTTCGCCGTTGTTGAAAATGATTTTTAGCTTGTAGTCTTGTTGTACTGTTACGTTGATTGCAGTTGGTCTAAGCATAGTTCTCACCTCAAATAATACTTAATGTAATGGCTCAATTTTGAAATAACCGTCACCAGAAGACAACAAAATCCAATTTGCGTTTAATTCATCTTCGTGCAGTGCAATCCAGGCATTTAAAAGCTTTAACTGTTTGGTAGGGAATGAACCCTCTAAAATGTTTCCTGTAAAGTCCATAACAATTTCATGCTCATTATATACGGCATGTAAATGTGGCTTATTGTGCTTTCCACCTTTTTCGCTTTGCATACGAATGATGATTCCATAAAACATAGATAATGCAGGCATAGTTTTCTCCCTTCTATTTTAACATTAGATTTAACAATATACAACAAAAAAACAAAAAAGCAGTACTCGTAGCGCTCGGAATCTCCGAGCACTATAGGTACTGCTAAAAGCTAAAGTTGCATCAATAGCTTAATACTAACGACGTAAGTCGAGAGGTCCTGCTTATATAGTTGTAAATGTTGAATCTATAGTTAAGTATACAGGAGAAACAATAAAAAGTCAAGCAAAATTCTGACAATAATAGATGGGGTGATAATTCATGAAAACAAAACTTCTTCTCGTCGGTGCAGGCGGCTTTGGCCGCGTGGCACTGGAGCACGCGCTAGAGCATTATGACTGTGCCTTCGTCGACGATGGTCCGGACCTAGGGGCGCTCGTGAATGGCGTGGCGGTCATCGGACGCATCAGCGATTTGCAGCGTCTGCATGATGAAGCTGGTTATGAGCAGCTCGTTGTGACGATTGGCAACAACAAGCTGCGCGAAGAAATTTATAACAAAGCTAAGGCGTTTGGCTACAGCTTTCCCAATATCATCTGCACCAGCGCCTATGTCAGCCGTTATGCCGAGCTGGGCAGCGGCTGCGTGCTGCTGAACAACGTCGTAGTGCAGAATGGTGCGCACGTTGGCGACGGCGTGCTGCTGAACCCCGGAGTGGAGGTGCATCATGACAGCTTTGTCGATGACTGCTCGCTTATTTATACCAACTCCGTTGTTCGCACTCTGGCTCATGTGGGCAAGCGCGTGCGCTTGGGTAGTAATGTAAGCATCAGCAACAGTGTAAACATAGCAGACGACAGCGATATTCCTAACGGAACAACGCTGTAATATATATGATATAATCTTAGGAGGTATAATAAATGACCGCATTTTCTGGAGCAACTTTGATGATTACTGGTGGCACTGGTTCCTTTGGCAACACAGTGCTGAAGCATTTTTTGGAAACCGATATTGGTGAAATCCGCATCTTCTCCCGCGATGAGAAGAAGCAGGACGACATGCGCCACAACCTGCAGGCGACACATCCTGAAACAGCAGGCAAGGTGAAATTTTATGTAGGCGACGTGCGCGACTACCGCAGCATCCGCGACGCTATGCCGGGCGTTGACTACATCTTCCACGCTGCTGCCCTCAAGCAGGTGCCGAGCTGCGAGTTTTTCCCCATGCAGGCGGTAAAAACCAACGTTGAGGGCACGGACAACATGCTGCACGCAGCGATTGAAGCTGGCGTTAAGCGCGTAGTCTGCCTTTCCACCGACAAGGCCGCTTATCCCATTAACTCCATGGGCATCTCCAAGGCCATGATGGAGCATGTTATCTATGCCAATGCCCGCGTCGCTGCCGAGCGTGGCGGCACGGTTATCTGCTGCACGCGTTATGGCAACGTCATGTGCAGCCGCGGCAGTGTTATTCCGCTGTTCATCGACCAGATTCACGCTGGTAATCCGATCACGATTACTGATCCGAACATGACGCGCTTCTTGATGAACCTTGACGAAGCAGTTGACCTCGTGAAATTCGCCTTCGAGCATGCCAATCCCGGTGACCTGTTCATCCAGAAGGCAGATGCTTCGACCATTGGCGATTTGGCGAAGGCCGTACAGCAGCTCTTTGGCGACACGGGCACGAACATCATCGGCACGCGCCACGGCGAGAAGCTCTATGAAACCCTGATGACGCGCGAGGAGCGTCTGCGCAGCGAGGATATGGGCAACTATTTCCGCGTAGCTGCTGACAGCCGCGATTTGAACTATGACAAATTCGTCGTTAACGG
>URVO01000221.1 GCA_900551335.1 uncultured Phascolarctobacterium sp. | reverse complement strand
GATAGTAATACGCAGGCAGTTGCGGTTCATGCCCATCATTTCCACGATAGAACGGAAAATATCGCTGCGGGAAACAATGCCGCAGAGTCTGTTCTCCTTATTAACAACAGGCAGAGCATTTACTCTGTATTTGTACAGCTTGTAGGCTACAAACTCAATGGTATCGTCAGCGTCAACAGTTACTACCGTGCGGCGCATAACGTCCTTAACCTTCAGGCGGCCCAAGAGGTAGTTGGCCTCATAGCGGGAAAGCGTGCTGCTGTCGCTCGGAGAAGCCTTGCCAATATCATCAACAGTAATAATACCGCGAATACGCTTCAAATCATCGGTAACAGGCAGGCTGACAAGATTCTTGCCGCGCAGAATCTCACGCGCCTCCAGCATAGACTGGTCTTCACCCACAGTTACAACATCACTAGTCATAATATCTTTTACTAACATACGAGTTTTACCTCCTCTAATTCCAGAACGAAATCATAGTTACTCTACATCTAAGGCGCCTTAGCCATTGCCTAAAATCCATTAGCCGCCAAGATATGCCTTACGTACAGCCTCACTGCTTGCCAGCTCCTGAGCTGTGCCGCTCAGCGTAATACGTCCCGTTTCCAGAACATATGCCTTATCAGCGATTGACAGTGCCATATTTGCGTTCTGCTCAACGAGCAGGACGGTCGTACCGCTTTCGTTGATTTCCTTTATTATATTAAAAATCTCTTTAACAAGCAAGGGGGCAAGGCCCATAGAAGGCTCGTCCAGCAAAAGCAGCTTCGGACGGCTCATGAGCGCACGGCCCATAGCCAGCATCTGCTGCTCGCCGCCGGAAAGTGTACCAGAAAGCTGGTTCTTACGCTCGAGCAGACGCGGGAATTTTTCAAAGACATCCTTCATATCCTTAGCAATGCCGTCTTTATCCTTACGCAGGTACGCGCCCAGCTCCAGATTTTCCAGAACAGTCATGTTCGCAAAAACGTGACGGCCCTCAGGCACCTGGCACAGGCCCATGCCCACGATTTTATGAGCAGGCACACCGGCAATATCCTTGCCTTCATATAAAATTTTGCCTGTTTTCGGCTTCATCAAACCGGAGATGGTGCGCAGAGTGGTGGATTTGCCTGCGCCGTTAGAGCCGATCAGCGCTACAATTTCGCCATCAGGAACATCGAGGCTGATACCTTTGATGGCGTGGATAGCACCATAATAAACATTGATATCTTCAACAGTTAACATTAGTTGATAACCTCCTCGCCCAAATATGCTTCAATTACGCGCTTATTATGCTTGATTTCGTCAGGCGTGCCCTCAGCGATTTTCATACCGTATTCCAGTACGTAGATACGCTCGCAAACACCCATGACCAGTCCCATATCATGCTCGATGAGCAGAATGGAGAGATTGAATTCCTTGCGGATCCAGCGGATCATTTCCATAAGCTCTTTCGTTTCCTGCGGATTCATGCCTGCTGCAGGCTCGTCGAGCAGCAAGAGCTTCGGTTCCGTGGCCAGCGCACGTGCAATCTCCAGACGGCGCTGCTTGCCATAAGGCAGGTTCTTCGCACATTCATGTGCTTCGTCTTCCAGATGGAAGATTTTCAGCAGATCCATAGCCTTTTGCGTGATATATTCTTCCTCGCTCAGATACTTGCCGTCACGGATAATCGCATCGAAAAGATTATAGGTTACGTGCATGTTATAAGCGATTTTTACATTGTCGATAACGCTCAGCTCAGAGAACAGGCGGATGTTTTGGAAGGTACGCGCCATGCCCATCTGTGTTACCTGATAGGATTTTTTGCCGCTGCTCTGCTTGCCGTTGAAGTATACAGCGCCCTCAGTCGGAGTGTATACGCCGGTAATCATATTAAAAGCGGTGGTCTTTCCAGCACCATTAGGACCAATAAGACCAATCAGCTCGCCCTCGTCTATATGCAGGGAAAGGTTCGAAACGGCACGCAGGCCGCCGAAAACCATGGATACATTATCTACCTTCAGCAGTTCTGCCATTGTTCTTACCTCCTAATCTAAACATTTTGCGGCTCAGCTCCTCGCTGCCAAACAAACCTTGCGGACGATGCAGCATCAGCACAATCATCGTGAGGGAGTAAATAATCATACGCCATTCAGGATAATCAGACAGATATGCAGAGATGAAGGTCAACAGCGTTGCACCGGTAATTGCACCAGTCATGGAACCCAGACCACCAAGTACAACCATGGTCAGGATATCAAAGGAACGCATGAAGGTGAAGGATGCAGGATGCGCCAGGAAGAAGTAATGGCTGAACAGCGCACCGGCAGTGCCAGCGAAGGCAGCACCGAAGGTGAAGGCCATTACCTTGTATTTCGTAGTGTTGATGCCCATGGTGTCTGCAGCAATTTCGTTTTCACGGATTGCCAGGCAGCAGCGGCCATAGGAAGAGTTTTTAAAGTTCTTAATGAAGAAAATAATGCCTATCATAATCCAGAAGGTATAGGCAAAGTTGGTCATACGCGGAATACCCATGAGGCCGGAGGCACCTCCTACATAGTCAATGTTGAGGATGCAGATACGGATAATTTCACCCAGGCCCAGAGTGGCGATAGCCAGATAGTCGCCGTCCAGTCGCAGCGTCGGCAAGCCGATCAGCAGGCCCAAGAGACCGGCAGACAGCGTTGCCACAATC
>URVO01000220.1 GCA_900551335.1 uncultured Phascolarctobacterium sp. | reverse complement strand
CACCCAGAATCGAACTGGGGATAAAGGTTTTGCAGACCTCTGCCTTACCGCTTGGCTATGTCGCCTTGAAAGTGGAGCGGAAAACGAGATTCGAACTCGCGACCCCCTCCTTGGCAAGGAGGTGCTCTACCACTGAGCTATTTCCGCATATGGTGCCTCAGCACAGAATCGAACTGTGGACACAAGGATTTTCAGTCCTTTGCTCTACCAACTGAGCTACCGAGGCATAATGGCGACCCGGATGGGACTCGAACCCACGACCTCCGCCGTGACAGGGCGGCATTCTAACCAACTGAACCACCGGGCCATTGACCACAAGACATATTATACTAGCATCCTCCTTTTTTGTCAACACTTTTTTCGAGATTTTTTTAAGCTTTTTTCAGCGAGACCAAAGTCTCCTGCAAACGCTCCCGCAGGTGCTGCTCCAGAGCCGCCAGCTTGTCCCCTGCAGGCACGTTGGCCTTCACGTCGAAGCTCTCTGTCGTCAGCGGCAGATTATGGCTGCGCATCTCGGCAAACAGCTCATCACGGAAAATGTTATAGGAAAAATAAATCTGGTTGCCACCGGCAAAATCTGTATAATCCAAAAAGATGAACGAGCCATTGATATAAGGCAGCGGATTGTCCGGCGTGATGAACAGCTCATAGCCCTCCAACTCCCGCGGCAGGCTGCGCCAGAACTCCCACTTCTCAAAGCCCAACTCCGCCGCCTCGAACGGCATTTTGTGCAGCGTCTTGCGGTCCACGTTTCGGATCAGCTCTGGCAGCTGTGTCAAAAGCATCTGGCCGAAGCGCTCGCGGTCACGGCAAAAATAACGCTCGTCACGGAAGGTGTGCAGACCGACGGTCTTTACCGGCACATAATCAAAGGTTTCGCTCGTATAGGTTATATCAAGGCGACAGTGCATCGCCTCATTGACATAGGCTGCGATATTGAGAATCTGGCCCTTGATGCCCGTCCCCGGCTGCAGCGTGAAGCCTTCAAGCTCTTGCGGCAGCTGAGCGAGCAGCTCCCAATCCTTAAGCTCTGCGGCAATCTCTTCGATAGGCTTTGGTTTTCCCACGACTCCACCTCATTCCTTCAATAATGGTGCTATCTTGTTAAAAATACGTACAGCATTGTTATAGAACACGTCCTCATAATGGCGCTGCGGCACAATCTGCGCAATCAGGCGGATATAAAACGGGATATTGACCAGCGGCCAGTCGCTGCCATACATCACGCGCGTATAATCGCCCATATAATTCAGCCAGGTGTGCAGCTGACGGAAGAAGCCTGCCTGCTGCTCAAACAGTGCCAAGGGCTTCGGATTGCCCTCTACGAGTCCCGACAGGTCGATGCAGACATTGGCGTTCTTGCACGCCACCTCTGCCGCATCCACAAACCACGGACAGCCGCAATGCGCAATAACGAAGGTTACGCCGGGGAAGTTCACCGCCGCCTCATCCACGGTCAGCGGATGCGAATACTTCAGCAGTCCCGTCGCCATCGCCGTGTCGCCGGTATGGATAACGACAGGCACATTATAAGCCTGCGCCAGCTCAAACAGCGGCCAATGGCGTCTGTCATTGACATAAACAGCATTATAGCCCGGGTACAGCTTGATACCCAGGCAATGCGGCTGCGTTATATAATGCGCGAACTCCTGCGCCGTCTGCACAGCGTTCGCCTCTGTAATTTCTTCACTGGCTACGCCCATGCAATAGCCCATGTTGTGCGGCTGGTTGTACTGCTCCTCATCATAAGGCGCAGCAAGGTCAATGAGGCGCGGCGGCACACCGCCATAGCGTGACGAGGTATAAGCGGTATTGCCCATCGCTACAGAAAAGGCGATATTATTATCCTGGCAAATCTGCTGCCAGCAGGCCGCCGTATTTTCATAACAGGCTCTTTTGGCAACCTCCACAAAGCCTTCTACATTAAAGTAATGCATATGGGCATCAATAATTTTCATCACACTGCTCCTCTTTTCAACAAGCTTACTTCGCTTCCTCTTTTTTATCCTCAGGAAGAATAATATTCAAATTTACTCCTCTTGTCTGAAAACCACCGAATTCGTTTTGGCATCCATAGATTCAATGATAGCCAGAGAATGCAGGTTTACGCCAGCCGCACGCAGTTTGTCGCCGCCGCCCTGGAAGCCCTTCTCTACTGCTACGCCGACGCCCTCCACTGTGCCGCCGGACTGACGCACGATGTCGATAAGTCCCTCAAGCGCACAGCCGTTAGCGAGGAAGTCGTCGATAATCAGCACATGGTCATCCTTGGACAGAAAGCGCTTGGAGACAACAACGTCGTTCATCTTGCTATGGGTATAAGAATAAATCTGCGTAAAATAAACATCCTTATCCATATTGCTGCCGCTACTCTTCTTCGCGAAAACAACAGGCACCTGAAAATACATCGCTGCTACGCAGGCAATACCGATGCCGGAAGCCTCGATGGTCAGAATCTTGTTGATAGGACGGTCTGCAAACTGGCGCTGCAGCTCCTTGCCCAGCTCAGCAACAAAAGGCACATCAATCTGATGGTTCAAAAAGCTGTCGACCTTGAGGACGTTGCCGCTTTTGATAACACCATCTTTAAGAATTTTTTCTTCTAAAAGTTTCATGTTTTTCCCTCCGCTCGTGTTAATTCTTCATTTAAGTATAAAGATAATTTTATCACAAGC
>URVO01000219.1 GCA_900551335.1 uncultured Phascolarctobacterium sp. | reverse complement strand
GAACGGAACCAATAGGTTCTTTAACGTCGCCACGAACAGAGTGCATCCAGCCCTTAACAACTGCTTGCTGACCTTCTTTAGACAGCCACCAGTCAACCAATGCTTTTGCACCTTCAGGATTCTTAGTAGTATTGAAAATAGCGATAGGAGAAGGAACTTGGACTACGCCGTCGCTCGGATAGATAACCTTCAGCGGCTCTTTCTTAGTGTTAGCCAGTTTCAGGATATTTTCTTCCAAAATCATTGCAGCTGCATATTCGCCGGTCAACAGCTTGTTTTGAATAGCGGAGTTACCTTCTTCAACACGCAGGCCGTTAGCTTTCAGCTTGTCGAAGTATTCCCAGCCATATTTGTCAGCCAAAGCGCCAACTGCTACATAAGCGGTACCGGACAGCATCGGGTTAGGCATAGCAATTTTGCCTTTCCATTTCGGATCAGTCAAATCAGTCCAGTTTTTCGGAGCGTCCTCTGCCTTAAGCTTATCAGCATTGTAAGCAATAATCATGTTGCAGACACGAACTGCATACCAGGAGCCATCCTCTGCTTTATCATTAATCAGGTTAGCCTCTTCTTTGGATTTGTACGGAAGCAGAAGCTTTTGATCCTGCAGCTTCAGGTAGTAGGAAGGATCAGCAACCATCAATACGTCGGCAGCAATCTTTTTAGCTTTGATTTCGCCGGTAATCTTGGTAACAACTTTTTCAGTACCGCCCTGGAACCAGTTAACCTTCATATCGGGGAATGCTTTAGCAACATTCGGTTTGCACATATTGTCAATAATATCAGGATAGATGGAGGTATAAACCATCAATTCACCTTTAGCGCCACCAGCCTTGTTATCAGCCTTTTTGTCACCGCCGCCGCAGCCAGCCAAAGCTACGGACATTGCTAAAATTGCTGCTGCGCCAAGCATCCATTTAGACTTTTTCATTGAGAAACACTCCTTTTCGAATCATCATTGTTATACATAAACGTAGTGTAACATCCATTCTACACCTATATTTGATAAATTCGCTACAAGAGCGTTTTTCCCTGCTTACACTTTACACTTTTTTAACATATTTTTTACTTTTTGTGTCACTTTTACGTTATTTATACGGACATTCCACCACAAAACTACATTTGACGTTTTTTGTCCTATATGGTCGTTTTTTGTCCCGCTTTATTTCGTGCAGATATAGTTCAGCTCCCACGCCGGAACATAGGGATGCTTGCGCAGATAGATTTTGTAATGCGGCACTATTTTCTTCAGCAGCAGCGGCAGGCGGAATAAGTCTACATCATAATGATAGGCAGCGACAAAAAGCTTAGGTGCAGCTTTTTGCAGCGTTTCCCTGCCACCTGCCAAAGCCTGCAGCTCTGCTCCCTCCACGTCCATCTTAATCAGGCTGACCTCACGTCCCTCGGCCAGCGCATCTATTGTCGTTACCGGCACAGTTTTTTTCTCCGCGCCGATAAAAGTCGACTGGCGTCCACCGCTGTCGCTAAAGCCAAGCTCGCCCTGCTCGCTCCATATGCCTGCCTCATGCACCTCCACTGGTAAGCCGCGCTCCGCCAGCTCCTCTGCCAAAACGCGCAGCTTGCGGCAGTTACGGCGGTCAGGCTCCACCGCCACCACCTCGCGCCACCGCCAGTCCGTCAGCTCTCCGAGCTCACGTATCGTATCGCCATTGTAGGCGCCCAAGTCCAGATAAACCTCGTCCTGCGCAGGTGCCAGCAGCTCACGTATATCCTCCACACGCTGCGTCTCACACGCAAAAAGGTACTTGATTTTGCCGCTGAGCTTATAATTAAGCGTCGCGCTGAACACCTCGCGCGACCTGTCGTCAGCCAGCAGATCATACGCCGCCTGCAGCTCCGTTTCATGCCTTTGCAGCCATGCACTGCTCACCGTCTCCTCTTCCTCGAACAGCGGCAGGTGCGGCGCTACGACCTCCTGCTCTGCGTCCAGCTCAGCAAAGCGCTGCAGCACCTCCGGCCTTTCGCTCGCAAAGGCGATAACCACGAGCAGCTCCTCACCCAGACGCTCCTTCAGCGCGTCATAGCGCTCCACAGTAAAGCCGCGGAACTGCTGTCCGCGTACAAATTCATTGCTGGCAAATACGCCCTGCACCTTGACCTGATTTTCCTCACACCAATCAAGAATCTTATCTGCTCCATTGCCCATACCATAGAGCACCAGCGGCTTTGCGCACTCGCGCATTCTTTCCCAAACGCTCTTTGTTTCTTTAATAAAGCTTAACAAAGCCTGTCACAACCTTTCTCACAAAAATCTCGGTAAGCAGACGCTTCCCGTCGCGTTTATCCTTATATATTTTAATTATACACTATCTTGCTAGTGACTGTACGGTCTAAATATGCTAAAATAGTATTAATAAAAAAAGTTTTTTCTACTAATACAAAACTCACGGAGGTTTATGACATGTCACTTTTAGAATCTGGCGAAAATTATCTCGAAACTATTCTTATTCTCGGCAAACGCAACGGCAGTGTCCGTTCTATAGATATCGCAGAAGAAATGGGCTTCACCAAGGCCAGTGTCAGCCGCGCTATGAGCATCCTAAAGCGCGATAACTATATCATCATGGAGCCTGACGGACGCATCCTGCTGACTAAGGACGGTCAGAAAAAAGCTACAGCTGTTTATGACCGCCATGTAACGCTCACTCGCTTCATCAACGAAATCCTGCATGT
>URVO01000218.1 GCA_900551335.1 uncultured Phascolarctobacterium sp. | reverse complement strand
GACTGCCGTATGCTGATCAGCGAAGAGTTCCTGGCTATTCCGGCTGCAGATAGAGGTCTGTATGCTCCGGATATGTTTGCAGACATTCTTGCAAGCTACAATGCCGATGTTATCATTCTTGACAGACTGCAAACTCTGTTTGTACCTGTATTCCACATTAACACTGACAGCCTCATGCGTAAGCTTAGCAAAAAATTTACGATTGTTACTGCATGGCCTGGCTATATTGATAATGGCAACCTGTGCTATGACAAATTTGATGGTACTGAGGCAATCCGTATCAGCCCGGATGGTTTCAAGATTTGGAACGTAGAGGCTTAATGATATTATGATTTTAACGGGCGATAAGGCACGCTGTGCTTTATCGCCGTTGTTATATATGGAGGCGTGCTATGGAAAATAAAAAACGTCGTTTTGCTGTGCTGACAGGCGGTGGCGACTGCCCCGGCCTGAATGCTGTTATCCGTGCTGTTGTCAAAACCTTTTTGCAGAATGACTGCGAGGTTTATGGCGTTATCAATGGCTTCAACGGCCTTGTTAATGATAATCTCAAGCTGATGGATTATGCTGCTGTGTCGGGCATTTTGCCTCGCGGCGGCACTATCTTAGGCACGACGAACCGCGATAATCCCTTCAAGTTTGCTGTGGAGGAAAACGGCGAGCTTGTGTATAAGGATATGCGCGAGAGGGTGCTGGAGAATCTGCAGAAGTATGATATCGAGGCACTGGTAGTCATCGGCAGCCTGAATATCGGTGCGCAGCTGGCGCGTGAGTGCGGCGTGAAGGTTGTGGGCGTGCCCAAGACAATCGACAACGATTTGCCATGCACGGAGCGTACCTTCGGCTTTGACACGGCGATGGCGATGGCGACGGAGGCTCTCGACCGTCTGCATACGACGGCAGAATCGCATCACCGCGTTATGGTGCTGGAGGTTATGGGGCGCTATGCAGGCTGGATTGCGCTGCACAGCGGCATTGCAGGCGGCGCAGATGTCATCCTGCTGCCGGAGATCCCCTATAAGCTGGACTCTGTAATCAAGAAGATTGAAGCGCGCAAGGCTGTCGGAAAAAGCTTCAGCATCGTCGTTGCTGCTGAGGGCGCGAAGCCTGAGGGCGGCGAGATGTCGGTGGCGCGTGTGGTTAAGGGCAGCTTCGAGCCTATCCGCCTTGGCGGTATTGGCGAGAAGGTGGCGAATGCTATTGAAGAGGCAACGGGCATAGAGTCTCGCTGTACAGTGCTTGGCTACCTGCAGCGCGGCGGTTCGCCTACTCCGTATGACCGCGTGCTGTCTACACGCTACGGTGTGGCAGCAGCAGAGGCCTGCCTGCGCGGTGAATATAATGTTATGGTTTCGCTTTATCATGACCAGATTGTTACTGTTTATATTCAAAAGGCTGCTTCGCAGCCGCGCCAGGTGCCTGTGGACAGCGAGATTATCCGCACGGGACGCCAGCTGGGAATGTGCTTTGGTGATTAATTGACAATTAAGCTTTGAGCAGTATAGTGAAGAGGATGGCTTTGGCCGTCCTCTTTTTGTACGGAGAGTTTATACTGCAGCAAAAAAAATCTCTGCCTGTTAAATTTGCGTGAAGATAAGCAATTTTAATTGCAGCCTAGAAAAAATTAGAGTATAATATAGAAGCTTATTGTTTTTGAAAGGATGTAAGGTATGGATCAGAATTTACTTGCCGTTATTGTTGGTGTCGTTGAAGGCTTAACAGAATTTTTGCCGGTATCGTCTACCGGCCATATGATTATTGTCGGGCATATGCTGGGCTTTGAAGGGCCGCTGGCCGATGTGTTTGACGTTTTTGTACAGCTGGGTGCTATCCTGTCTGTTATTTTTATTTATAAGGAGCGCTTTGCCCGCTTCTTCACGAAGGATGGCTGGGATGTCAACAAGGGACTCAGCGTCTGGCACGTAGCGGCCGGTATTGTGCCGGTTATGGCCGTGGCCTTCTTCCTGTATAAATATATCAAGGCTTATCTCTTCTCGCCGTTCACTGTGGCGATTGGTCTCTTCCTTGGCGGTGTGCTCTTGATGTATGCAGAGCATAGAACGAAGGGACGCGAGGCAGAGCTGGTGGATGATGTAGACAAAATCAGCATTAAGCAGGCTATTTGGGTTGGTATATATCAGTTCCTCTCCCTGTGGCCGGGCTTTTCGCGCAGCGGCAGTACGATTGCCGGCGGCCTGCTCGTTGGCCTGACGCGTAATGCTGCAGCGAACTACACATTTTTGATTGCTGTGCCGCTGATGTTTGTGGCCTGCATCTATGATTTGCTGAAAAACCTCGGCAACCTTTCCGCCGGAGACCTGCAGGTGCTGGCGATTGGCTTCGTCGTTTCCTTTGTTGTTGCCTATGCTTCGGTGCTGTGGTTCCTGAAGTTCCTGCATAAGTATGATTTGACCAGCTTTGCTGTTTATCGTATTCTGCTCGCAGGCTTCACCTACTGGTATTTTTATCTGTAAGCGGGATATTTTTCTCGCAGGAGCGAAGAAGCACTTGACAAAATATCTGTTGTACCTTATAATTATATAAGTAATTTGTGCTGGCATAGCTCAATTGGCAGAGCAGCTGATTTGTAATCAGCAGGTTGTGGGTTCGATTCCTATTGCCAGCTCCATTGAAACTTAGCGCCGTTGGATGTTGTATCTGACGGCGTTTTTTTGCATAAGGCGTTGTGGATGG
>URVO01000217.1 GCA_900551335.1 uncultured Phascolarctobacterium sp. | reverse complement strand
GTTTGCATGTTGACCTCACCTAAAAAGGTAGATTGGGTAAGGTAATGGATAATCTCTCCGGATTTTTCTGCGCCTTCAGCTGCTGCATTTCCCATTTTTACACACTCCTTTCTTCACGCCCTCTCATTTTGATGTTGGTACGCGATAAATAATAGATTTAAGATAAAGAATATATGTATCAGAAGAAACCCGCCAAATGCGCCATGCACAGCAAGCTTCATCTTTAACATCGTGATAATAAACGTGGCCGCGGCTGCCAGACGAGCCCAGCGGAAACGCTTCATGATTTTTAGTCCCTGCTTCGGCACCTCCACATAGGGAAGGGATTTCTTAATACCTAAAAACAGAATGGACAAATCTATCGTGCCTGCCAGCACACCGCAAAGCACGCCGTGGGCAAAGGCACTGCGCTGCCATAACCAAAGCGGCACAGCTATCAGCAGTGCACACATACAGATGCGTGCGACAAAAGCGTTAGCGCCGTTTTTCGCTATGGGCGTCAAATCGAAGTTACTTTTCATCCTTTTTGTGTTCAGTGTCCCGTGAAAGGACGCTCCTCTGAATCAGATTATAGTAGGTCATAACAAGTGAAACTATCGCCAGACCGATGCAGATGCCGCGCATCGTGTGGTCGCCTGTTTCAAAATGACGGTCGAGCCAGTCGCCGCCAAAATAGGCCAGCAGAAAATCAATAACTGCCATAAACGCCAGAGAGGATACAGTAGCCAAAGCTTCAAGCATCCGCATATGTTCCTTATCAGGTGCTTTGTTAGTCATGATTTCTCACCGTAGCTCTAATTCACAAATTCAACAAATTTACTCTTTTAATTTTAATATTTTTCACAGTTTTTGTCTACGCCTTAGACGCAAATTCCGGTAAATTTTCTACGTCAAAGCCACTTTTTCTTAAAATCGCATGGATAATACGCTCGCAGGCCTTGCCGTCACCATAAGGATTAGCAGCCTCCGCCATCGAACGGTAATGCTCCGCATCATCTAAGAGCAGATTTGTTTCGCGCAGAACATCGTCATAAGCAGTGCCGACGAGTTTAACCGTGCCGGCCTCAACCGCCTCCGGACGCTCCGTCGTATCACGCAGGACGAGTACCGGCTTGCCTAAAGCAGGAGCCTCCTCCTGAATGCCGCCGCTGTCGGTCAGCACAATATCCACCTTCGCCATCAGATTAGCAAACGGCTCGTATTCCATAGGCTCAATCAGGTGTACTCTGTCGAGATGGCCAAGCTCCTGCTTAACAATCTCGCGCACCTTCGGATTTTTATGTACAGGGAAGATTGCTTCCACATCTGCATGAGTTTCCAGCACGCTCTTCAGCGCACGATAAACATGACGCATAGGCTCGCCCAAATTTTCGCGACGGTGCGTCGTCATGAGAATCAGACGATGGCCGCTGGCAAAAACCTTGTTGAACTCTTCATCCTCAAAGCGGTAAGCCTTCTTCACAGTGGTCTGCAAAGCATCGATAACAGTGTTGCCTGTCACAAGGATATGCGCAGGATCAACATTCTCCTTCAGCAGGTTGCCCTTGCTGGTAGAGGTCGGCGCAAAATGCATATCTGCAATAGCACCAGTCAGCTTGCGGTTCATTTCCTCCGGATACGGAGAATATTTATTGCCGGTACGCAGACCAGCCTCCACATGGCCTACAGGAATCTGTGCATAGAAGGCTGCCAAAGCGCCTGCAAAGGTCGTCGTGGTGTCACCATGTACAAGCACCATATCAGGCTTAGCCTCTTCCATAACAGGCTTCAGGCCCATCAGCGCACGCGTAGTCACATCATACAGCGTCTGACCGGAGGTCATAATGTTCAAATCATAGTCAGGCTTGATGCCGAACAGGTCGAGCACCTGATCCAGCATTTCGCGATGCTGTGCAGTAACAGCAACAATCGGCTGAATATATTCAGGATACTTGCGCATCGCCAGCACCAAAGGACACATTTTAATAGCTTCCGGACGAGTTCCGAAAACAGTCATTAATTTTATCTTCTCCACGGTTCTTCCTCCCCCTTATCTGTCGTTCAGAATACCGATTTTTTTAGCACCAACAGCCACAGCTGTAATAATCACGGCAATAATCAGCGCTGCATAGAAGCCGTCGAACTCGGCCCACAGCACCGCAGCAATACCCAAAATAGCAGTAATGCCATACATCAGCAGTACAGCCTGCTTCTGGTTCATGCCCATCGCCAGCAGGCGGTGGTGCAAATGGCCTTTATCCGGCTGGAAAATCGGACGGCCATTGCTGTAGCGGCGCATAATAGCAAACGCCGTATCCATAATCGGCAGGCCTAGTGCAATCGCCGGCACAATCAAGGCTACCGTCGCAGCCGTCTTCACGGCACCATAAACAGAAATTGCCGCTAATGTATAACCAATAAACATACTGCCCGTATCGCCCATGAAAATGGACGCAGGGTTGAAGTTGTAACGCAGAAAGCCGATAATGCCGCCGGCCAGCGCCGCCGTCATCACCGCAATATGATAATAGCCCATCTGTACGGCTACCAGAATAACCGTAACCGAAGCGATGGCACTTACGCCCGCCGCCAGACCGTCCAGACCGTCAATCAGGTTTACAACGTTCGTAAAGCTGATAACCCAGAACACTGTCAGGATGGCAGACAATATCCATTCGTTCAGATAGAAATAGCCGCCAAAGGGGTTGTTGAGCCATTCAATCC
>URVO01000216.1 GCA_900551335.1 uncultured Phascolarctobacterium sp. | reverse complement strand
CGAACTCATGCCATGTTGCGCATTCAGTATTCTTGGCAATATACTCGTTCCACTTATCCTGATTAACGTTTTCAACCTCCATCAGGTTCATGATACCGAAGCCGCTGCGCCAGATCATATCATCCATAGAGGTAAATTTGCTGTTCTCCTGTAAGAATTTCGGGTTAAACAGCTCCTGAAAGCTCACCTTGTTCAGAATTTTCGCCAGCTCCTGATCCTCAGTGAAAATTCCCAGATAATATTTAAAGGTTTTATCTAATTTATTCTTTTCCATGCTTCATCCTCCAGAAAAATTTTTCGTAAGCCTGCTGTCTCACGGCAGCATATATGTTATTGTAACACAAAACCACGACAAATGGCACTACTATTTTCTAATTTAAACGCAAATGTAACAAAAAAGGAAATCCGCACGCTAAAGCGTTGAATTCCTAGTAAAAGCATAGTAAAATAAGGTTTATAAGAAAGGTTGTGACAGCATGAAAATCTCTACCAAAGGACGCTATGCGCTGCGTCTGATGCTAGATTTGTCGATTAACCATACAGGTTCCTATATTCCCTTAAAGACCATCGCGCAAAGGCAGCATATTTCAGATAAATATCTCGAGCAGATTATTCATCTTTTGAGCAAGAACGGCCTTGTGCAAAGCGCCCGCGGCGCTATGGGCGGCTATCGTCTCGCACGCACGCCTGAGCAATACAACGTAGGCGAAATTCTGCGCATTGTCGAGGGCAGCCTGGCGCCTGTGTCCTGTCTGGACTGCGCTACCCCCTGCGATAAGATTGACTCCTGCATCACCGTCGGTCTCTATAAAAAAATTCAAGACGCGATTGATGAAGTGGTTGACCACACCACGCTGGCAGATATGATTAATGAATATCGCAGCAAGCATCAGGATAAGCCTGATTATATGCTTTAAGAGCAAGCCTGCAAGCAATCTATACTACTAACCCGGCCTTTATGACCTAAATTTTTTCTAAAGCGAGGAGATAATTATGAACAGAGAAGAAGCTTGGAAATTACTCACCGAATATAACAAGGAGTCCTTTCATCTGCGCCATGCTCTGACCGTTGAAGGCATCATGCGCTATTTTGCCAAGGAATTAGGCTATGGCGACCAGGAGGAATACTGGGGCAACGTCGGCCTTTTGCATGACCTGGACTTTGAGCTCTATCCGGAGGAGCATTGCGTTAAATCGCAGGAGCTCATGCGTGCGCACAACGTTGACGAAAGCATCATCCGCTCTACTGCCAGCCACGGCTACGGTCTGACCGCTGCCAACATCGCGCCGGAGCATCAGATGGAAAAGGTCCTGTTCGCTATCGACGAGCTGTCCGGCCTCATCGGTGCCGCTGCCCTTATGCGTCCGTCTAAGAGCGTACAGGACATGGAGCTGAAGTCACTCAAGAAAAAATTTAAGGATAAGCATTTTGCCGCTGGCTGCAGCCGTGACGTTATCAAGCAGGGCGCAGAAATGCTCGGCTGGCCGCTGGACGAGCTTATGGAAAAAACCATCGCCGCTATGCGCGTCGATGAAGCAGCCATCAACGAAGTCTGTGACAAGCTATGAGCAGGTCTGCGCTGCTCGCCTGCGCCCTGCTGCTAGCCGCAGGCACGGCTTATGCCGCTACGCCTGACGAGCTGTGGCAGGCTTATCAGAAGCGCCCTGACATCGTTTCGACAACGCCTGTCAAGCCAAAGCCGCACGAGCTGCCGCCTATCACAGTAGAGCCGAAGGAGAGCACGCCTGACGCTCCTGCCAACGTCAAGGAGCAGAGCGAGCAAGCTCAAACGCCAAACGATGCACAGCAGCAAGCAGAAGCCAAAAACGAGCAAGCACAAGCGCCAAAGCCTGCACCTGCGCAAGTGAAGGAACAAAGCAAGCAAGCGCAAGCGCCAAACCCCGCACCTGAAAAAGCGCAGGCGCAAGCTGCCCCTGTCGTCAGCAGCAAGCCTGTTGCTGACGCGTCTAAGCCTAAGCCGAAGCCCAAGCTCAGCCTTGTCGGCAAGCCGCCGCTGCCACGACAGTTTATGCGTACACCTCAGGCAACGGATTTCGAGCAGGTGACGAGCGTAAGCGGCGGCTACAGCCTTGCTTTGCCACGCATTTTCGGCGCAAATCCGCTGTCCGGCCTGCCACAGACCGAAGGCGCCATGCTTGTACGCACAGCTGGCAACATGCTGATGTGCGCTGTAACCATGCTCGATGCCGGCAACACCGTCAGCTTCAACGCACAGCAGCCGCTGCCCAAGTATGAAAACACCAAGGTTTATCTGCATTGGCAGCACGGGGCTGCGCTTCTCTGGAGCTGCACGCTTAGCCGCCAAAACGATTACCACGGCGATAAAATGCTGCTGGAGGCTGAAGCCACGCAGAACGGCAGAACCTATCAAATGCTTTTCGTTATGCCTGCCCAGCGCTATACCGACCTGCTACCGCAGGCAGTATATGCGCTCGACAGCTTCAAACTAAATTAAAATAAGCGTAGGACGCGAAAAATTCTCGCAGCTCCTACGCTTGTTTTTTTATGCTATGCTCTATCGAGAGATTATTCCTTGCTTGCCGCAAAGGTATTCGTCAAGGCCGCAAAATCCTCCAGACTCAGAGTTTCTGCGCGACGCTTGCCGTCGACACCGGCCAGCTCCAGCCATTTGGCAACCTGCTCACCCTTAATGCCCATATTCTTCAGCGAATTGTTGAGCATCTTGCGGCGCAGCGAGAACGCAGCCTTCAC
>URVO01000215.1 GCA_900551335.1 uncultured Phascolarctobacterium sp. | reverse complement strand
ATCGGTATCAAACATGGCCTTGCCCACAAAGTTGACGTTAATCGGCACCGACAGCATATTGCGGTAGTTCATACGCGTCTTTTCGTTCTCCACCTCGACATACATGCCGATAAGATTCTCCACGCCATACATGCCCGCATAGCCAAGCAGCCTGTCCGTCAGATTCAGCGCCATAGTAAACATCGCCACACACAGCAGCGACCACGCAAAGTTAGGCTTACGGCGCTGCGGCTTCGGCACATAAAACAGCAGCAGAATCACGATAACGCAGATGATAATCCCGGCAATCAGCGTATTGCTCATCGTCGCGAAAATGCCCTTCACTGCATAGATGTTGAGGTTCTGGAAGAGCACGCTTTCTACGTGCATCGAGGTCTGCCAAAAATAAAAGGCATCAAAAACTATCGACAGCGCAGAAAAAACGTAGACGAAGAAGTAAACGCCCTTCATCAAAAGGTTCGGATACTTATGGTAGCACATCGCCGCCAGCAGCACCAGAAAAATATTATTGTTGATGCCTGCCAGCACGGATAGCGTCGTCTGCAAGCCCTTATCCAGACTCAGCTGGTTAATCATAAAGAAGCTGTCTGCCAGATACAGCACGCCCACGACGATAACCGGCACATAACGCAAAATTCTGTCCGGCACGCGCTTACGCCTGTAATAAAGCAGGCAGGCAATACCTGCTAACAGACATTCGCGCAGCACATGGTCAAAAATCTGAAAGCAGAATTCGTTGACCGGAAACGGATCGCTGCCGGCAAAGGTCTGCCAGGCAACAACTCCCTCTACAATGCAGGCCAGCAGCACAAACAGCAGCCAGCCATGTTTTTTATTAATTTCTTTCCCCACTCATTTCACCCTATCTTTTCATCAAGCCAGGAAGATAACCGGCTCCGGCTCCATCTCAATCACCAAAGGCGTCGTCGTCACAGCATCACCGTCAAGCTCCGCCGCAAAATTCTCCTCGTTGCAGCGAATCTCCAGCCTGCGCGCCTTGCGGATAATAATATCATTATCCAGCGTCAAGGCCTCCATCGCGATGCAGGCAGCGTAACGGATAAAATCGCTGCGCTTATCGCCGGTGAACAGTGCCACATGCAGCTGGGGTGAGCTTAGCGACGCACCAAAAAACAAATTATAGCGACCTGCGTAATAGCGGCTTTTGCCTACAATAACCGACGTGCCCTCCAGCCATTCCTCCTCATCATCAAAGCGCACCTGAAAGCGGTAGCGCCAGTTGTTGAAAAAAAGCTCCTTACGCATAATCTCCGTACCCTGCCAGACATATGCCAGCTTATTCAAAAGCTTTTTCTCCTTCTCTGAAACATTGTCTACGACGAGGGAATCGAAGCCTACGCCCGCCACCGTCAGGAACACATTGCCATTAGCACGTCCTATATATACAGGCGACTTAACGCCCTTAAACATGCGCTTGCACCATTTTTCGGGATCAGACTTCACCAGCAGCTCCTTCGCCACCAGGTTAACCGTCCCAGCCGGGAAAACGCTGATATAGGGAACATACTTGCGATTCGCCAGCTGCTCAATCATAGCGCGGATAGTTCCGTCGCCGCCGGCAATAATCACCCAGTCCGCCTGCTCATCAACGACGCGCTGAGCAATCTCAGGAATCTGGTCAAAATATTTAATATCCCACATCTCAGCATTCTTGGCGCCGACAACAGCCTTAATTCGCTTAAAGGTTTCGTTGACCTTAGACATCATACTGGCAAAAAGCTGCTTGCCGGAATTGCGGTTGTACAGAAGGACGACCTTCTTAAATTTTTTTACATCAACATATTCTACAGGCATTCTTAACTCCTAAATATCCACTTCTTACGTGAAAGATAATTCCACACAACAACTATACAGCTCGTCAGCACCTTCGACAGCATCGGCTGCCAGCCCAGCAGCGTGACGAAAATATACATAAGCAGCAAATTAAAGCCCAAACCCATAATGCTCACAAGGAAAACCAGGCTCAGCTCCTTGCTGCGGTCGTAACGGCTGCCGCTGTCAAAAACCAGCACATTGCCCAAAAAATAATGGTAGAGCGTCGACAGGCAGAAGGCCAGCGAGGTCGCCAGCATCGTCTGCTCCGTCAGCCCCAGACCAAAGGCGTTCAGCACATAGGTTATAAAAATGTAAAACAGCGCCCATTCGACCAGCGCCGCCGTGCCGCCCACAAAAAGATACAGCACCAGCTTGATAAATTCGCTGTCTGTATAGTCAATACCAAATAATACTTTTCTGCGCATAAAAAACTCCACTCAAAGCATGATAGTTTATTATATCATCTTTGAGCGGAGTTTTCAAAGCGTTCACGAGGATTTATGCGCGCAGCGCTGTGCCTCCTGCAAATAAAGCGTTATTGATTATCAGAATCGCGGATAACGTTATAACTTTTACCCTTGTCGGTACGTACAGCCACTTTCTGATCGCCATAATTAGTTAGCTTTTCTACATCACCGGTAGTTGCATTAACCTTATACACATCTGTTTTGATGGGATCTCCTGCTTTCAAGTTAGCCAAGCTTTGCCCATCATTTTTCGCAGGTGTATAGATACTAACATTGTAATATTTTTTCCCGTCCTTATCCGTATAACCGGCAAAGGCCCAGCTGCTACCAGGAATAGTGTTATTAGTGTTAAGCATGCCCTCAATCTTATTTACAAAAGCAGAATTCGAACCGCTGTCAATCAGACCGTCATTATTCGTGAAATTTAGGTCTTTTCTG
>URVO01000214.1 GCA_900551335.1 uncultured Phascolarctobacterium sp. | reverse complement strand
CTTCTGTCGCCTCGCGCCCTTTGGGTGCTTAGCGACATCTCCCCTGTTAGGGGAGACTTATTCGACGTTGAATCTAATTGTAAGAACTAGGTCGAGAGAGGGTAGTTGTTAGTTTAAGAATATGGTATAATATACATTAATATAATGCTGTAGTATGGTAGGAGTGATTTTAGTGGAAGCTGGTTTTAAGAGTGGGAATAGAAGTACACGTTGGCAGGAGCTGAGCTTTGCGATTGTTGGCTTAGGGCTGATTGGCGGCTCGTATGCCAAGGCGCTGCGCAAGCTGGGCGTAAAGCAGATAATCGGCATTGAGCGTGATGCCAAGACCTTGGCTGCAGCGAAGGCGCAGGGACTTGTTGATGTGGCGCTGACGGCAGCAGATGCTAGCCTGCGTCAGGCAAATGTGATTATCTGTGCAATTTATCCCGAGGCGCTCGTGGGCTTTATCGGCGCTAACGTGCAGTTTTTCAATTCCGACGTGCTGCTGACTGACGTGGCAGGCATCAAGAATGATATGATTGCCAAAGGTCAGGCACTCTTGAAGCCGGGCATGGAATTTATCTCCGGCCATCCTATGGCAGGACGCCAGGGCAGTGGCTTGGGCATGAGTGATGCGCACATCTTCCAGAACGCTAACTATATTATCGTACCGGAGCAGCATAACAGTGAGGAAGCGATTAGCTGGCTGGAAAGCCTGGCGCTGGCGCTGGGCTGCAAGCATACGGTGCGCGTTACGCCGGCGGAGCATGATGCCACGATTGCCTATACCAGCAATCTGCCGCATGTGACGGCAGTGGCGCTGATGGACAGTGCCTCTTTTAATGATAAAACTCGCTACTTTGTGGCCGGAAGCTTTCGTGACGGCACACGCGTGGCGGATATAAATCCGGAGCTTTGGAGTAATCTTTTCCTGGCGAACAAGGAGAAGGTTGCCGACGAGATTGACAGATATATGGAGCAGCTGGCGCTGTGGCGTGATGCCCTACGCAGCGGCGACGGCGAGCAGCTGAAGGCGCTCATGCGCACGGCGGGCGAGCGTAGAAGGGAGCTTTTCTGATGCAGACAATACATGTAGATTTGGGCGAGCACGCTTATGATATTGAAATTGCCGCAGGTCTTTTGCCGCAGGTTGGTGCCAAGGTAGCGAAGCTTTTGCCGAAGGCACGCAAGGCAGCGATTATCAGCGACACGAATGTGGCGCCGCTGTATGCGGACAAGCTGCAAAAAAGCCTGGAGGATGCAGGCCTTGCTGTCTGCCAGATTATCATCGAAGCTGGCGAGCAGAGCAAGAATATGCAGGTGCTGAGCGACGTGCTGGAGCAGCTTGCTGCCAGCGGCATGACGCGCAGCGACGTTGTGCTGACGCTGGGCGGCGGCGTTGTCGGTGACCTGGGCGGCTTTGCTGCTGCAAGCTTTATGCGCGGCGTGGCCTTCGTGCAGATTCCCACCTCGCTTTTGGCGCAGATTGACAGCAGCGTCGGCGGCAAGGTGGCTGTTGACCTCAAGGCAGGCAAAAATCTCGCAGGCGCGTTCTATCAGCCGAAGGCCGTGTTTATCGACACGGAGCTTTTGGCAACCTTGTCTACACGCTTTCTGCATGACGGTCTTGCTGAAGCTATCAAATATGGCTGCATCAAGGACGCAGCGCTGTTCGAGAAGATTGCAGCCTACGCTGATGATGACGCTCTTTTGGCAGATATTGGCAGCATTGTTGCTACCTGCTGCGCGATTAAGGCACGCATTGTGGAGCAGGACGAGTTCGATACCGGGCTCAGAATGCTGCTGAACTTTGGCCATACGCTTGGTCATGCTGTGGAGCAGCACTTTGGCTACAGCCACTTTACACATGGCGAGGGCGTAGCTATCGGCATGTATCAGCTTACGGAGCGTACTGAAGCCATGGGCCTTACGCCGCAGGGTACGGCAGAGCGCATCAGGACGGTGCTGACGAAATATAACCTGCCCTGTGATGCAGGCGTAGAGAAGTCGCTGCTGCTTGATACAATGGCGAAGGACAAGAAAAAGAATGGCAACAGCATCACCCTTATTGTCCTGAAGCAGCTGGGCGAGGGAGCGCTGCAAAAAATTGACTGGCAGAGCGTGCCGGAATATCTGGGGTGAAGTATATGGAAAAAATCAAAATTATACCAACTAAATTACAGGGGACGGTGCAGGTGCCGTCCTCCAAAAGCATGGGGCACAGGGAAATTATTTGTGCCGGACTGGCGGCAGGCACCAGTATTATAGACAATATCAGTATGTCCAAGGACATTGAAGCGACGATGCGCGTTTTGCGGGCGATGAACGTCAGTGTTGACGAAATCCCCAGCATGCTTGAAGGGCGTCACGCTTTGCAGATTATGGGAACAGGACATCCGATTGCGTCGGCAGATACTGTTGATTGCGGCGAATCCGGCTCAACCCTGCGCTTTTTTATTCCCTTGGGCGCCAACCTCGGCTGTCCGCTGACCTTTATTGGTCATGGCAAGCTGGTTTCGCGTCCGCTGCAGGCTTATTACGATATTTTGGATAAGCAGTTTGTGCAGTATTTCAACGATAACGGCAAGCTGCCCCTGACGGTCAACGGCCTGCTGCTGCCGGGCAAATATGAGCTGCCGGGAGATGTGAGCAGCCAGTTCGTCAGCGGTCTGCTGTTCGCGCTGCCGCTGCTGAAGGGCGATTCGGAGATTATTATTACTTCGCCGCTGGAGTCCTCGTCCTATGTCGATATGACGCTGAGCTGCTTGGCAAA
>URVO01000213.1 GCA_900551335.1 uncultured Phascolarctobacterium sp. | reverse complement strand
ATTGCTTACAATAGCTAAGTCTTTGACACCTAAATCTATACCAACACCTTCGGTTGTTGTGTGATATGAAGCTTCCAAATCCTTGTTGTATTTGGATTTTTCATCAACATCCACCACCACAGACACATAGAACTTGCCAGCTTCATAAGACACTGTACCATTAGTAACTTTAGCATCTACGGGTAAATAGCCAAATTCTTTAAGCCTCACCTGCTTGAGCGTAGGTATCATCAATTTGTGACGCCATATCGTCCAATCCCCTTTGTTGTTTTTAGGAAAATACAGTTTTACATCCTGATTAGCCTTCTTCTTGAACCGTGGAAAACCAGTTTCGCCCTTAAAAAATTTCTTGAACGCTATTTCGGCGTTGACTTGCGCTTTCTTTCGCGCTTTAGAACCACATTCGTCAATCCACGGCAATTTCAGCTTCAGTTTATGGTTTACATATTTATCAAATTCATTAGCAGATATAAAACGCTTCTGATGTATGTCTAAAAAGCCGCGTTGATACATCTTGTACAACTTTTTATTGTAAGCAATGTACTGGTTATACAGAAATCTTGCTATGCCGATTGAGCGAATTATCTTCTCTTTCTGCTCTATAGTCGGTGCTATTTCTGTCTTGAATGCCTTTAGCAATAGCCTCATCCCCTTCTATTTGTTTTTTGTATTTACGCAGTCCGTACAACCTGCATGAAAAAACATGAAGTATACTTACTATGTCCTGCACCAATTCCTCATGCGGTGATAGTTTGTCGTTTTTCACAACCACTATCTCAACATTAAATTTATTGCAGAATTTTTCAAACCAGTCATAACCAAATCTGACGAACCTATCTTTGTGAGATACTAGTATCATTTTTACTTTATTTTCCATGACTTCACCAAGCAGTTGATTCCATTTCTTGCGATTATAGTTCAATCCGCTTCCATAATCACGTATAACTTCATCAACAATTAAACCTTTAGCGTTCACATAGGTTTGTAAAAAGTCAACTTGATTTTCCAAGTCATCAGTTTGATTTCTGGTTGATACTCTGGTATAAATGACAATCTTGCGGGAATCTGCGTCTCTGCCTATCCCCTTGAACTGCAAATATTGGTCGTAAGTATAGTATCTTCGATTAGTCGGGGTCCGGTTTGCTACAAGAGTTTTTTCTCTGTCTCAGCGTTGCAGTGTTTTTACTGTTACGTTGAGCAGTTCGGCAAACTCTTTTGGCTTATAGTTGGTGATATTTGATGTATTCATAGTTTAAGTTCTCCATAAATACATTATATCACTAATATACACTTTTATCTATATAATTAGTTACTTGATGTTTCCTCCTTCGTCAGCGGCAGCTTGGCATATTCCGGTACCAGACCAGTCACCAGCAGATCGCTGCCCAGCTGCGTGAACTCGACGCTCTCCAGCTGCCAGCCCGTCTCCACCAGGTCAGCGCCCACGCCACCGACAGGCGACAGCGCCTGCGCCCCGCCGATAAGCTTCGGCGCAATAAACGCGCACACCCTGTCGGCCAGGCCTGCGTCGAAGAACGCGCCATGCACAGCACTGCCGCCCTCGACCAAAAGGCTCGTCAGGCCGCGCTCCGCTAATTTCTGCACCACCTGCGCGATTGGCAGCCTGCCGCCCTCCAGCGGCAGACGCACAACCTCCACGTTCGGCAAGGCAGCCAGCGCCTCGCCCTTCACCACGTCTGCATCCTCGCCTGCGAAAATAATCGTTTCGGCCACAGGATTCAGCACCGTTGCCATCAGCGAAATGCGCAGGCTGCTGTCGAGCACCACGCGCACAGGATTTTTGCCGCGCACCAGGCGCGTCGTCAGCTCCGGATCATCCTCCAGCACCGTGCCGATGCCCACGAGCACCGCATCATGCTGCTTGCGCAGGCGGTGCGCATAGGTGCGTGCCTCCTCGCCGGTAATCCACTTGCTGTCGCCTGTTTCCGTCGCAATCTTGCCGTCCAGCGTCATCGCATATTTCAGCGTGATAAACGGCCGCTGCTGCGTAATCCAAGTGAAGAAGCGCTCGTTCAAGCGCAGCGCCTCCTGCTCGCACACGCCGGACTCCACCTCGATGCCCTGCAAGCGCAGATACTCCAGTCCCTGACCTGCGACCTTGGGGTTCGGATCCAGGCAGGCACACACAACCTTGCGGATGCCGGCACGCGCCAGCGCCACGCAGCATGGACCAGTGCGGCCATAGTGGGCGCAAGGCTCCAGCGTCACATAGGCAGTTGCTCCCTGCGCCAGATTTTTCGCCTCTGCCAGCGCGTTCACCTCGGCATGCGGCTGGCCTGCCTTATGGTGATAGCCCTCGCCAACGATGCTGCCATCGTCAGCCACAATGACGCAGCCCACCATCGGATTAGGGCTGGTGTCGCCCTCCGCCTGAAGTGCGAGCTCCAGCGCGCGCTGCATATATTGTTCATCTGTCAACATAATCTCACCTTCTAAAACTAAAAAACCGCGCACTAAGCCTTCGGAGCCTGATATGCGCGGTAAAATACAAGTTGCCACCTTTTATCATCCAGACTATACTGTCGGTACCGGAATCACACCGGCTCCTGCACGGCTTGGCCATGCTCGCGGACTATACCGCCGATCGGGAATTTCACCCTGCCCCAAAGGTTACTTTTATGAAGTTATTTTTATTATAGCGAGAAATCAAATTATAGTCAAGAAGCAAGGAGAAGAGTACACGGAATTGACACAAAAGCTCACACCTCTCCCAGCACCGCTTCCGTATCCTCGCCCAGCC
>URVO01000212.1 GCA_900551335.1 uncultured Phascolarctobacterium sp. | reverse complement strand
ATACTTATATCATTACTAGCTATTTAGCACTGCTGATGCTATAATTAATTTAAGGATTATATTAAGCAGCAGGAGGTGCTATAATGAGTAAATATTGCAAGCATTGCGGTGCAGAGCTGATTCCGAACGCAAGGTTTTGTACTACCTGTGGCAAAAGCATTGAGCAGGTTGACGAGCCGAAGATAGAACAAAAGATAGAACGTAAGGTTGAACAGAATGCCGAACGTAAACCTGTGGTGAGAAAAGAACCGAAGGTTTCCAAAAGAGGGATTCCGCTGGCGATTATTTTATCCATTGTTACCTGTGGCATTTATACTATTTATTGGCAGATTAAGCTGACGGATGAGATGAATACGCTTTTAAATAAGCCTAATGCAACATCTGGTCTGATGGCTTTTATTTATACTATTATTACCTGCGGCATTTATTTCCTCTATTGGCTTTACAAAATGGGCGACAATGTTGATGCTCTTAAAGGCAAGTCCGGAGATACAGGAATTTTATATCTTGTGCTCGGTCTGTTATGCTTAGGCATTATTCCTATGGCACTTGCTCAGGATGCTATCAACGATAAGGCTGACGGTTTATACTAAAATTTAGCGGCAGGGCTGTGAGGCGGCTCTGCCGTTTTTTAACAGGAATTTGCTGATGAAAAAGTATTTTATCATAGCAACGGCAGGCGTGCTGTATTATTTTCTGGTTACAGCAACAGGCTATTCGCTGCCTTGTCCCTTTCGTTATCTGACAGGCTATTTATGCCCCGGCTGCGGCATTACGACGCTGCTGCTGGCGCTGGCGCAGGGGGATTTGGCTGCTGCCCGCAGTGCTAATGTGTTTTTGTTTTATACGCTGCCGTTTTTGGCGGCGAGTATTGTCGCCAGAGCTTATTTTGGCAGCGCAAGGACGCAGTATCTGGATAAGCTTGTTTATCCGTGCTATGCTGCTGCATTGCTCATCTTTGGCGTATATCGTAATATGTAAAAAAGGCAGACGCTCGCTTGAACGTCTGCCTTTGCTATACTATTTTTACTTGATGAGCTTTTGCATGAGGGCGAACAGGTCAGGCACATTGATAGGCTTGGCGATATGTCCGTCCATGCCTGCGGACAGAGAAGCCTTTTTGTCCTCCTCGAAGGCGTTGGCGGAAACGGCGATAATCGGCAGCTGTGCCAGACGTTTATCCGGCAGTGCACGGATTTGCTTGGTCGCTTCGTAGCCGTCCATAATGGGCATCTGGATATCCATGAGAATCAGGTCGTAATAACCAGGTGCGGCCTCCTGCACCATTTTCACAGCGACAGAGCCATCCTCGGCCTGCTCAGTGATGATGCCGGTCTGCTCGAGGATGGTGACGGTGATTTCGCGGTTCAGCTTATTGTCCTCAACGACCAGCAGGCGCTTGCCCTTGAAGTCAGGCTGCTCGGCCTGCGCTTGCTGCTTATCCAGCTGCTTGGCGTTTCGTGCGGCGGTTTCGGCGTCCGTGCAGAGGCAAAGAGTGACGGCAACAATTATTTCTGTACCCTCACCAAGCTTCGACTTCACATCAATGGTGCCGTTGGCGAGGTCGACGATGCTCTTGGTGATGCTCATGCCCAGGCCTGTGCCCTGGATTTTGCTGACAGTGCTGTTGTTGGCACGCTCGAAGGGCGAGAAGATTTTCTTGACGAAGTCCTCGCTCATGCCCATGCCGTTGTCAATAACGCTGATTTTATAGAGAGCATGATTTGGCTTAGCCGCAGGATATTGCGCCAGCTCTACACGGATGCTGCCGCGCTCCGGCGTATATTTGGAGGCGTTGCTGACGAGGTTGACGAGCACCTGCTCCATGCGCAGCTTGTCTATCATGACATAATCATGAGTGAGCGGAGCGATGCTGATAGTAAAGCTTTGCTTTTTGCTTTCAATCTGCTCCTGCATGATGGTCTGCAGCTCCTGCAGCATTTCGTTCCAGCTTGTCGGTACAGGCTCCAGCGTAATCTTGCCGCTTTCGATGCGGCTCATCTCCAGAATATCGTTGATCAGCGAGAGCAGATGCTGGCTGGCAACAAGAATTTTGCTCAGATAGCTGTGCATTTGCTCGGTGCTGCATTTGGCGTTCTGCGCAAGATTGGCAAAGCCGATAATGGCGTTCATCGGTGTGCGGATATCGTGAGACATATTGAACAGGAAGCTTGTCTTACTCTTGTTCGCTGCCTGCGCTGCCTCTGCAAGCTGCTCCTGCTTGACGGCGTAGGCCTGCTCTTGGGCGAGCAGACGCTTCTTTTCGTGCAGGCGCATATACATCAGCAAAAAGCCTAAGGAAATCGCCAGAATGAAGACGAAAAACAGCAGCGTCAGCTGCGGATTGTACGCGATATAGGTGACAAAGTCCATATTCTGCGGCTGGAAGGTTGTATATTTGTTGATAATCTGCGTGCGCTCTTCATTGGAGATTTGCGAGATACATTTGCTGATGATACCGCTCATTTCGTGGTTGACGCCTGCGGTGAAGGCGATATGTACGTCTGGTCCGGGATCATCAAGAATTTCGTAGACAAGATTTTTATAATTGCCCTGGTTGAGGTAGTAGAGCGCCGTATAGTAATAAAGATAGGTGGCATCTGCCTTGCCGTAAGCAACAGCTCTGACCGATTCATCGACGTTGTTTGTGAGGAAGATGTTGGCACCATCGACTAGCTTCTCTTCAACGTTGGAGAGGCGGGTTGTGTTTTCTACCGCAAAGGTGTGCGGCTGTTCCTTCAGGGTGTTGCGCTTCAAAAGAACTATGCGTGTG
>URVO01000211.1 GCA_900551335.1 uncultured Phascolarctobacterium sp. | reverse complement strand
GTCGGCGATAGTCTGACAAGATTTATATAAGGGGTGGATTTCATGATTCGTGTTCTGGTAAATGGTGCGCTGGGCCGTATGGGCAGCGAGGTTTGCAAAAAGGTTTATAGCGATGCTGATCTGGAATTAGTCGGTGCTGTTGATATTAAAGAGGGCGTTGTTGCCTTGGGGGACGGCGTAAAGGTTACAACCGACCTGCTGGCAGCTATTAACGAGACCAAGCCGGACGTTGTTGTTGATTTTACCCGTCCGGACGTTGTTATGGGCAGCCTGCGCAAAATGCTGCCGCTGGGCGTGCATGTTGTTGTTGGTACGACCGGCTTCAGCAAGGATGATTTAAAAGAGGTTGATGAGCTGGCCAAGGCTAATAACACAGGCCTTTTGATTGCGCCGAACTTTGCGCTTGGTGCTGTGGTGATGATGAAGCTGGCCTGCGAGGCTGCTAAATATTTCCCGCATGTCGAGATTATCGAAAAGCATCATGATAATAAGCTGGACGCTCCGAGCGGTACGGCGATTATCACTGCGCAGAAGATTGCTGAGGTGCGTAAGGCTATGCAGCAGGGCAATCCGAACGAGAAGGAGACGATGGCCGGTGCTCGTGGTGCAGACTACGAGGGCATGAAGATTCACAGCGTGCGTCTGCCGGGCTACGTTGCTTCCCAAGAGGTTATCTTCGGCGGTCAGGGTGAAACGCTGAAAATCAGCACTGATCCCGTTAACCGCGAATGCTATATGCCGGGTGTAGCACTTGGCTGCCGCAAAATCTGTGCTTACACAGGTCTTGTGTACGGCTTAGATAATTTACTTTGATTTTAAGAGGGGGAGATTTTCATGAAAAAGTATAATGTTGCTATTTTAGGTGCTACCGGCGCTGTTGGTACTGAGTTCCTGACATTAATTGAGGAGAGAAATTTCCCGTTTGCAGAGCTGCGTCTTTTGGCTTCTAAGCGCAGCGCAGGTAAGCAGATTGAGTTCATGGGCAAGACCTATACTGTTCAAGAGGCAACGAAGGATTCCTTCGAGGGCATTGATATTGCCTTGTTTGCAGGCGGCAGCGTTTCTAAGGAGTTCGCTCCGTATGCTGTGAAGGCTGGCGCTGTTGTTATTGATAACTCCAGCACCTTCCGTATGGATCCTGAGGTGCCGCTGGTTGTGCCCGAGGTTAATCCGGAGGATATTCTCAAGCATAAAGGCATTATCGCTAACCCGAACTGCTCTACTATTATCATGATGATGGCTTTGAAGCCGCTCTATAATCTGGCACGCATCAAGCGTCTTGTGATTTCTACCTACCAGGCTGTTTCCGGCGCCGGCAAGGAGGGCATTGACGAGCTGACCGACCAGACTAAGGCTTACAGCGAGGGCCGCGAAATGGAGGCGCATATCCTGCCGTCCGCCAGCCTGCCGAAGCATTATCCGATTGCTTTTAACCTGATTCCGCAGATTGATGTCTTCCTTGATAATCTTTACACCAAGGAAGAGATGAAGATGGTTAACGAGACAAAGAAGATTCTGCATGATGACGAGCTGCGCATTACCGCTACTACCGTGCGTGTGCCTGTATACCGCAGCCACAGCGAATCCATCAACATCGAGTTCGAGCACGACCTTGACCTCGACGAGATGCGCAAGGCTATCGAAGCTTTTCCGGGCGTACAGATGATGGACGATCCTGCAAACCAGGTTTATCCGATGCCGCTGTATACCTCTGAAAAATGTGATTGCTTTGTTGGCCGTCTGCGTCGCGACGAATCCAATCCGAACAGCTTCAACCTGTGGGTTGTAGGCGACCAGATTCGCAAGGGTGCAGCGCTGAATACTTTGCAGATTGCGGAAGTTATGATTAAGAATGGCTGGCTTGAGCAGTAAGGAGTATTGATTTATGAAAATTATTGTACAAAAATTTGGCGGCACCTCTGTAGCTTCAGAGGAAGCTCGTGTTGCCGTAAAAAATAAAGTACAGCAGGCGATTCGTAATGGTTATTCTCCTGTTGTCGTTGTGTCCGCAATGGGCCGCAAGGGCGCACCCTATGCTACGGATACGCTGATTGGCACTTTGAAGGATGTTAATCTTTCTGTTAATGTGCGCGAGATGGATATGATGATGTGTTGCGGCGAAATCATTTCCTCCTGCGTTATGGCAGCAACGCTGCAAAAATTTGGCATCAATGCAATGGCTTTGACCGGTGGTCAGGCTGGCATCATTACTGATTCTCAGTTTGGTGCTGCACGCATCAAAAATATCAATATCTCTAATCTCATGCGTCTGCTGGAATCCGGCATTATTCCTGTTGTTTGCGGCTTCCAGGGCATGACGGAAAATAATTATAAGTTCACGACGCTTGGCCGTGGTGGCAGCGACACCTCTGCTGCTGCTTTGGGCGCAGCGCTCAAGGCTGATTTCGTAGAGATTTACACTGACGTTGAAGGCATTATGACTGCTGATCCGCGTATTGTTAAGGGTGCTAATATCCTCAACCAGATTTCCTACGCCGAGGTTTGCCAGATGGCGCATAACGGCGCGAAGGTTATCCATCCACGTGCTGTAGAAATCGCTATGGGCAGCAATATTCCGCTGTATGTTAAATCCACCTTTAGCGATGCTCCCGGCACATTGATTACCAACGAGCGTGGTGGCCGCGGTAATGGCGGCGAGATTGCTATCAATGAAAGCTGCGCGAGCGGCGTTGCTAACCTCAGCGATTTGGCACAGTTCCGCATTGAGCTGAATCCGACAGATATTGCTGCCGGCCGTAATCTTTTCGAGGATTTGGCGGATG
>URVO01000210.1 GCA_900551335.1 uncultured Phascolarctobacterium sp. | reverse complement strand
AATCGCGGAGGAAGTCAGCAAAACGCTGGATGTTTGCATCATCAAGCGCCGCATCAATTTCATCAAGCACGCAAAACGGTGACGGCTGATAGCTTAGCAGTGCAAACAGCAGAGCGATAACCGTCAGGGCACGCTCACCGCCGCTCATCAGATACAGGCTTTGCAGCTTCTTGCCGGGGGGCTGTACCTCGATATCAATGCCGGAATCAAGAAGATTCTCCGGCTCCGTCAGCCGCAGCACCGCAGTGCCGCCGCCGAACAGCTTCACATAGCATTGATGGAAATACTCGTTTATCTGTGCGAAGGCCTCCTTAAAGCGTTTCGTCATGCCGGAATTAATCTCGCCAATGACAGCCTCCAGATTCTCCTTCGCTGTACATAAATCATCGTACTGCTTACGCAGGAACTCGCTGCGCTCCTTCACCGCTTCATATTCTTCAATAGCAGCGGCGTTTATCGGACCAAGAGCAGCGATTTTCAAGGTAAGGCTGCTTTCCATCCCCTGCAGCTCCTTCAAAGCGTACTCCTGCCACTTCGTAAGGTCCAGCTCGCGTGCCTCCTGCTCGTTCATCTGGAACTCATCTGTCAGCTGCTGCTCCAGATGCTCACAGCCGCTGCTGTGTCTTGCCAGCGCCAGCTCCGCCTCACGCAGACGGTTTTCACCGGCGCCGCTTTTGCGCCGTAAATTGCTCAGCTCCTGCTCCACGCCAGCCTGCTTATCGAGCAGCTCACCACGCTGTCCGGCAAATTCATCCTTGCCGCCAAGCGTTTCCGCGAGCTTAGTCAGTGCAGCACTGTTTTCCTGAGTCAGCGCCTCCTTCTGACGCTCACAGTCAGCTATGAGCTGCGTCAGGCGCTCCTGCTCCTTCTGGTTCGCATCTATATCACCGCGCAGGCGCAGCGTATCATTATCCAGATTATGCATATTGCCGCTAATCAGCTCAGCCTTGGCGTTTGCAGTCTCTAAAGCTATTTTAGCATCCTGCAGCTGATTGTCAAGTGCTGTAACTGCACTGCCGTATTTGGCAATTTCCTTCTGCAGCTTTTCCAGCAGCGCCTTCGCTTCAGTGTCCTGTCCTTCGCGGGCAGCAACAGTCTCTCGCAGCTCCTTGAGCTTGTCGCGGTTATCCATATAGGCCTGCGTAACCTCGCTGCGGTCGTCTAAGAGCAGCGACAGATGCTCGTTTTCACGCTTCTGCTCCTGCTCGCTCTGCTCTAGGTGCAGCTTGACCTCACTGCTACGCAGCTGCTCCTGCTGCAGGCTCATATTCGTCTGCTTCAAATCAGCCGACTGCTTCTTTAAAGCCTCCTCCTGCTCCTCGAGCTGCTCCTGCAAGCCAAGCATCTGCTTGCGCAGAGCCTTGACCTTTGCCTCAGCCTGCGTAATCTCCACGCCGCGGCTTAAAAAGCCTTCCTTATGGCGTCTGCTGCCACCGCTCATACTGCCGCCGGCATTGACGATATCGCCATCCAGCGTTACCACACGCACGCGGTAGCGTCCGGCCTTCGCTGCCTCCAGCGCTGCATCGAGATTCTCTGCCACCAGTACGTTGCCAATCAGTGAGCTGACAACATTCTCCAGCTTTTTGTCAAAGCCGATTAAGTCCGTCGCATAGCCAAGCACGCCGGGACATTTCGCCAGCAGCTTTTCCTCCGGCTTCAGCGAACGCTTCTGCACCGTATCGAGCGGCAGGAAGGTTGCGCGGCCGCCGCGTGTACGCTTCAGATAGCTTATAGCCTCCTTGGCAGTCTGCGCATCCTGCGTTACGATGTTCTGCGCACCGTCGCCCAGCGCCGTCTCTATCGCCGCCACAAGCCTGTTCTCCACGGTCAGCAGCTCTGCTACCACGCCGACGAGCTTCTTGCTCCACGGCTCCTTCGCCTGCAAAATCGCTCTGCTGCCGGGACCAAAGCCTTCATAATTCTGCTGCAGCCTTTTCAGCGTCTGCTCCCGCGTTTCTGCTTCGGTGAGCTGGCGCTGGCAGTCCTGCTGCTGCGCAGTAATCTTCTGCACTGCCTGCTGCAGCTTCTCGCCGCTGGCACGCAGCTCCGCCGCCTTCGTCTGCAAAAGCTGCACCTCGTGCTCACGCTGAGACTGCTGCTCTAAAAGGCTGCTATATTGCTCAGACAGCTGCGCCAGCGCCTGCTCTGCCTCATCTATGCTCTTTTTCAAGGCCTCACGACGGCGCATGCGCTGCTCCTGCTCCTGTTCTAAGGAACGCAGCTCGTTACGCAGTGACAGCAGCTCCTGCATATCGCTAAAGAACTGCGACTGAGCCGCACTGCTTTTCGCTGTTGCCTCATCCTGCAGCTTAACCTGTTCGCCGCGCTCCCATTCCAGACGCTCAATCTGTATCTTCGCCGTACTGCGCTTGGCATCCGCCTCGTCATAATCAGCCGCCAGCTCCTGCATACGCTGCTCCTGCTCCTGCGCCTGCTTTTCCAGCTTGGCATTGCTTTCCGTAAGGCGCTCGCCTGCCTTCTTGCTTTGCGCTATACGCTCGTCGAGCACATTCTGCTTACCGCGCAGCTTTTCGATAGCTGTCTCTTGATTTTTTATTTCATCCTGCAGCTTGCTGTAGCTTTCGGCCAGCTTATCCAGCTCACGCTGAATCGCAGCGGCCTCAGCCTGCTTGCTGCTCAGTCCTGCTGCAGCAGCAGCAAAATCCTGCTGTGCCTGCTCCTTCGCAGCCGTAAGGCGGTTCGTCGTCGCCTCCATCTCGTCCAGACGACGCAAAAGCGCCGACAGACGGCACTCGCGCAGCTCCGCACTTAAAGCATTAAACTGG
>URVO01000209.1 GCA_900551335.1 uncultured Phascolarctobacterium sp. | reverse complement strand
GAGGGTAACACTGGGGTAATTACTTTTACCACCCATCCGGGAGATGAGTGGAATATCAGCTTTACACATTCTGTGGAAAAAACGGAATGGGATGAATTTTTCCGTGTCAATGGGGCTGATGACCTGACTATGACGCATACGCAGTTTGAATCCCTAGGCTGGGGGTATCCGTATTCTCCGTCAGACGGGAAGCTTACGAAAACTGCGGACGGAAAATTTAATTTAGAAATGAACCGCCCGTATAAAGAGGTGGCACTGCGCATTTCCGAGCAGGCGATGCAGCATATTGTCCATGGCGGTGATGATTATAACCTGATTCCTTTATATGGACAGGGAACAGCAGTCAAGATAAAGGTTATGTACCGTTATCAGTACTGGCTGCGCATTGTTTTTAATTTTTCTTAATGAGAGGAGTTGATACCTGTGTCTGCAGAAAACAAAAAGATTGAAGAATTATCGGCAGAAGAGGTACTGCAAAAATTTGACAAGGAATCAAATAAGCGTGAAATGACTGGCATTTGGGATAAAATCATTTCTGCTATTTGTATTTTATTCGCTATATTCCAATTGTATACGGCGACGTTCGGTGTGCTTGATGCGCATTTGCAGCGTGCCATCCATCTGGCCTTTGGCTTTCTGCTGATTTTTCTGCTGTATCCGGCGCGCAAGAGCTGGTCACGCAATAAGATGCATCCGTTGGATGTGGCCTTCGCACTTATCAGCGCTGCCAGCGCTCTGTATCTGGTAGTTAACTATCAGGAGCTGGTGCTGCGTGCAGGTATGAACAATGAGACGGACTTTATCGTCGGTCTTATTGGTACGCTGATGGTTTTTGAAGCTGCACGTCGTGTTGTAGGCTGGCCGATGATTATCGTAGCCTTCTGCTTCATGCTGTATGCTTTCCTTGGTCCTTACGTTCCTGGCATTATGGCTCACCGTGGCGTTGAGGTTCAGGAAATGTTTGACCATCTGTATTTCACGACTGAGGGCATTTTTGGTACACCGATGGGCGTATCCTCGACCTTCATCTATCTGTTCATTCTGTTCGGTGCTTATCTTGAAGCCACAGGCCTGGGCAAATTCTTTATCGACCTGGCTAACGCTATCGCAGGCTGGGCAGCTGGCGGTCCGGCAAAGGTTGCCGTGCTTTCCTCCGGCCTGATGGGTACTGTTTCCGGCAGCTCCGTTGGTAACGTTGCCGGCACTGGCGCTTTCACCATTCCGATGATGAAAAAGCTTGGCTATCGTCCTGCTTTTGCCGGCGCAGTTGAAGCTGCTGCTTCTACCGGCGGTCAGCTCATGCCGCCTGTTATGGGTGCTGCTGCCTTTCTGATGGCAGAGTTCGTTGGCGTACCGTATTTCGATGTTGTTAAGGCTGCCGTTATTCCGGCGATGCTGTACTACATCGGCGTATGGCTGGGCGTTCACTATGAAGCTAAAAAATTCGGGCTGAAGGGCACTCCGCGTGACCAGCTGCCGAAGTTTGGCGCATTATTTGTAGAAAAAGGCCATCTGGCTATTCCTCTGGTTGTTATCGTTTATCTGCTCGTCAGCGGCTATACGCCGATGCGTGCAGCCCTAGCTGCTATCGCGCTGACGATTATCTGTGCAAGCCTGCGTAAATCCACGCGCATCAGCTTTGGTCAGATTGTCCAAGGCTTGATTGACGGCTCTAAGGGCGTGCTGGGCGTACTGATTGCCTGCGCAACTGCCGGTATCATCATCGGCGTTGTAACCAAGACCGGCGTTGGCCTGAAGGTTGCGACTGCGCTGCTTGACCTGGCAGGCGGACAATTGCTGCCGGCTATGTTCTTCACGATGATTACCTCGTTGATTTTGGGCATGGGCGTTCCGACCACTGCTAACTACGTTATCACTTCGACGATTGCCGCTCCTGCTCTGGTGCAGATGAATGTTCCTGTGCTGGCAGCGCATATGTTTGCGTTCTACTTTGGTATCGTTGCTGACGTAACGCCGCCTGTTGCTTTGGCTGCTTATGCCGGCGCTGGTATCGCCGGTGCAAACCCGATGCGTACTGGTGTTATTGCTGCGAAGCTGGCAATTGCGGCCTTCATCGTACCGTATATCTTCGTATTGGCTCCGGAGCTGTTGATGATTAACGCAACTCCGCTGACCATTACATATAGTGCTGTTACCGCAATTATCGGTATGTGGGGCGCTTCTATGTCAATGATTGGCTTCTGCCAAAATCTGCTGAACGTACCGCAAAGATTGATGTTCCTCGTTGGCGGTATCTGCATGATTATTCCTGGTACCCTTACTGATGCTATCGGTATCGGTCTGATTGCTGCTGCTTATCTGTGGCAGCGTACCAATAAGGTAAAGGGTGCTGTAAAGCAAGAAGAGGACTTCTAAGATAATATTTAAAATGGAAGAGCTGCTGCGAGCATTGTGCTTGTAGCAGCTTCTTTTAATTATCATATAAAGGAATAACTCTTATATGCATAGGATTCATTTTATATTATTTTAATCAAGACTATGTAGACATTAAGAAAAAGATAGACAAAACTCAGATAATAAGATACAATGGAATATGTATCCGATTGTCTTATTCGATAATGGATGCTTGTATTGTGGGATTTTTAGAGATTTTTGAGGGGAATTCATTCAAGGAGTGATAATAATGGCAAAGGAAGATCATATTACTCATGATGAATTAACGGGATTGCTGCTTGGCAGGCAGCTGCAAGGAGATTTAGAGGTTTGTCTGAATCATGGCTCAGATGGCTATATGCTGATTTTTGACACTGATAATCTGGCGGATATTAATTTGCAG
>URVO01000208.1 GCA_900551335.1 uncultured Phascolarctobacterium sp. | reverse complement strand
CAGCCAGTAATTCTCCAGCTTTTCCGCCTGCAAAGAGCGGCCAGCGGTGATTTCGCCGTGAATATATTTTTCAAATTCTGCGAACTGCACCTGACGATAAACCGTCGTGCGCACTGCCTCCAGATACTGATTCAAAAGATAAATCTTCTGCTCATCCGTTGCGTGCTGCAGTGTATATTCCAGCAGCAGGTTTTCGTTCGTCGTCGAAGCAACCTCGGCGCAGAAAATAGTATAATCGCTGTTGATATAGGTCTGCGCCTGACTGCTAAAGAAGCTGTGCAGTGCATGGCCCATTTCGTGCACCAGCGTAGAAATACTGTTATAGCGCTGCTGATAGTTCAGCAAAACAAAGGGATGCACGCCATAAACGCCCCAAGAATATGCGCCGGAGCGCTTGCCCTTGTTTTCATATACGTCAATCCAGCCCTCCGTCAGGCCTTTATGCAGCGTAGCGACATATTCCTCACCCAACGGCGCCAATGCCTCCTCAACCCTTGCACAGGCTTCAGGGAAGCTGCAGGCAAAGCTGTCGCCAGCCTGCGAAAGCGGCATATACATATCATAATAATGGAACTCGTCTACGCCCAGCACATCCTTTTTGAGCTGAATATATTCATGCAGAGGTGCAAAGTTATCATGCACCGTGGCAATCAAGCCGTCATAAAGGCTCGTAGGAATATTATCCTCAGCCAGAGCTGCCTCCAGCGTATCCTTATAGTTATGAATGCTCGCATAGAAGTACGCACTGCGTGCGCTGCCTGTCAGCGTAGCGGCCAGCGTATTGCGATACTTGTGATACGTTTCCATCAGACCGCAGAAGGAGTTTTTACGCAGCTCGCGGTCGGGAGAGGTCATATTCAGAAGATAATTGCCTTCACTGACAGTAGCAGGCTTGCCTTCGCCGTCCGTAATCTCCGGGAACTGCATATCTGCACTTACGAGAGCACGAAAGGCACTTGCGCCCGTCCCCGTCGCCAAACGGCTCTGTGCCGCGATGGCCTCCTTATCGGCTGACAAAACGTGAGCCTCAAGGCGTAGCATATTTTCAATATAAAAGCAGTACTCCGCAAGCTGCGGCTCCTCGTCCAGCATTGCTTCCACCTTTTCCTTGCCCAAGGCCAGAATCTCCGGCTCTACAAAGGACAAAGCATTACTAAATTGCGCCGCCAGTCCCTCTGCCTCACCGGAAAGCGCCTGCATATGCTGGTCAGTGTTATCTGCGTCCTGCTGCAAGCGAGCGTAAGCATAAATCTTATCCAAGAATCTCGCCAGCTCGTCCTGCACGCGCAAGGCCTCCAGCAGCTTTGCCGCCGTCGTCAGCTGACCTTTGAGCGCAGTAAGCTTAGGCAGCAGCGCCTTATATTCAGCGCAGGCTGCCTGCCATGCCGCTTCATCAGCATATATATCCTGCACATGCCATTTGCAGCTTGCAGGAATCTGCGCACGCTCAACATTACTGCCATGCGCAGGAATTTTGTTCATCTCTGTCATTATCTATCGCTCCTTATAGCGTTGCTTAAAATCAGATTATCTTTGCTGCATAAAGTGCGCAAAGCGTTTTGGCATCATAAAGCTCGCCTTCAGCAATCATTTCCCTGAGCTGCTCCGGAGAAAAGGCCTGCACACCGATAAATTCGTCCTCATCCGTATGCTGCGCGTACTCCTGCAAGCCCCACGCTTTATATAAATGAATGATTTCGTCCGAAAAGCCCGGCGTAGTCGCAATGCTGATAAGGCGTTGCCAATGAGCAGCATCATAGCCGGTTTCCTCGCTCAGCTCACGCTTAGCGCATTCATCCGCGTCTTCTGCCTCCCCATGGTCAAGCTTGCCTGCGGGAATCTCCCACAGCAGCGTTCCTAGCGGATAGCGGCACTGCTTAACCAGCACCACGCGTCCGTCCTCAAGCACCGGCACAATCGCCACCGCACCGGGATGGCGGATATATTCACGCGTCGTATCATTGCCGTTCGGCAGCGTCACATGGTCGCGCTGCACCTTGAGCAGACGACCACTAAATACCTCTTCATTACTGCCTTCGACATAAATCTCATCTAAAACAGGCTCATGGAATTTCTTCAGCATTATTCTTCCTCTTTTCTGCGTAGACTACGCTTCACCTCACGCGCTCCTGCCAAAAGCTCGGTCGCGCTCTCGAAGGCAGCACGACTGGCAGCTGCACCTGCAGTCATGCGCACCAGCTCCTGCAAGCGTCCATTGTAGTCAAGCACTGTCAGCACCGTCGCCGTGCGTCCGTCTGCACTCTGCTTCTCGATATGGATATGATTGTCAGCAAAGGCAGCAATCTGCGGCAGATGCGTAATGCACAGCACTTGGCCAACGCCGGAAATCGCGGCAATCTTTTCTGCCATCTTCTGCGCTGTCACGCCGCCGACGCCAGTATCAATCTCGTCAAAAACCATCGTGCCCACGTCACCGCGGTTCATCAGCACAGTCTTCACCGCCAGCGCAATACGGCTAAGCTCACCGCCGGACGCCACCTTCTCCAGCGCCGCCAGCGGCTCGCCCATGTTCGCACTGAACATAAAATGCAGGGCATCTCGTCCCTGCGCAGTAAACTTTTCCAAAGGCTCGCAGGTTATCTGCAACACGCCGTCTGGCATAGCCAAATCGCGGATATGCAGCGTAATCCGCTCAGCCAGAAGCTTCGCTGCCTGCTCACGCTGCTCCGTCAGCACGGCTGCCGCACGTCCCAGCTTTACAACAGCCTCCGCCACAGCCTTCTGCGCCTGCTCCAGCGTCAGCGCAATATTCTCCAGCTCCGCATACTTCGTCTGTGTCGCCGCCAG
>URVO01000207.1 GCA_900551335.1 uncultured Phascolarctobacterium sp. | reverse complement strand
TGATTTCCTCTACGGAAAGCAAATCCGTATCAAAGATTCCGCTTTTAGGCGACATTCCGATTTTAGGCCAGTTCTTCCGCAATACGTCGAAAACGCGTGAGCGCAAGGAGATTTTGATTTTACTGACACCGATTCTGGTGGACAGTGACTATAAGCCTGTGATGAGCGAGGAAGCAGAGCGCATGTCTAAGCTGTCTGATAAAGAAGTTTTGCGAGGTGACCTCTATGCTAAGCAAAAAAAGTGAAGGCGAAGGACAGATTCTGACCTTCTTCAGTATGGCTTCCGCCGTGGGCAAAACGGTTCTGGCGGTTAACTTTGCCGCAGCTCTGGCCGAAAGAGGCTTCAGAGTTTGTTTAGCAGATTTGGATCTGCAGTTTGGCGACGTGTGCAATTATCTGACACTCGCGCCGGAGCAGACCTTATATGATTATAGTGAGGCGAACGAGGCGGCGCGTAATGCGGCGGCGTTCGTTACGCCGACAGCCTTTGGCTTTGATGTGCTGGCAGCACCGAAGGAGCTTGATGAGGCGTTCATTATGAATGCCGAAATCGTCAGCAGCGCGGTGAGCCAGCTGCAGGAGGCCTATGATTTTGTAATTCTTGATACGACGACCGGCTTCAGCGCTATAAACCTGAGCCTTTTGGAGCTGACGGATGTGCTGTATCTGCCCTGCGTGGTGGATTTTATTCCGTCAATCAAGAATCTGAAATGCGGCATTGATACGCTGCATAAGCTGCAGTTTGACTGGCAGCGCGTGCGCCTGATTCTCAACAGAAACAAGGCAGAAACGCAAATTAGTGTTAAGGATGTAGAAGCCTTACTAGGCAGGCCCTTCCAGTATTTCATCGGCAATGATTACCGTGGCGTAACGCAGTCGATTAAGGAAGGCAAGCCGGTGGTTTTGACTGATAAAGACAGCAGACTGGCTGACGAAATAAGCAATGTTATCTCGTCGGAGCTGGGCGAGCAGGAGGAAAGCGGCGGCTTTTCCAAATGGTTCAGCGGTCTGTGGAAGTAGAAGGAAGGGTGATTTATGCAAGGCTTTAAACAGGAAAGCTTTTTAGCTGACGAAAATGCTGCAGACAAGAACCCGAAAAATTTTAGTAATAGCTGTCAGGTGGTCAGCTTCTTCAGCCCCAAGGGCAAAAGTGGCCGCACGACCTTGATTGTAAATCTGGCGCTGGCGCTGGTGCGCATTACGGGCGAGCCTGTGGGCATTATTGATGCCGACACGCATTTCGCTGATATGGATGCGTTTTTAAATATTGATCCGCAGAGCACGATTGTCGAGGCTTTGCGCGACTTATCTTACCTGAAGCCAGGCACGCTTCTTGATTACTTTGAGGAGGCCGTGCCGAATGTATATGTCCTCTGTGGTGCCAAAACACCGCAGCAAGCAGCCTATGTGGAGCCGGAGGGCTTGACGCAGCTTATCAAAATGGCGCGCAGTAGCTTCCGCTATGTGCTTGTTGACATGGCGCCGGGCTTCAATCCCATCAGCATTGCTGTGGCTGAGGCTTCACAAAATGTGTTTCTGACAGCAATGGCAGACAATGCCTTTGAGGTGCAGCATTTGCGACGGGCGATGGAGATTTTCGAGTCGCTCGACAACTACCAGCAGCGTGTAGGCTGCATTATCTCGCGTTTGCAGCCGGATATGCACCATGCCCGCGAGCTGGAAAACCAGATTGGCTGTCCCGTGATGCTGCTGCCGAATGAATATATGCTGTGTGCTGAGGCAGCGAACAATGGCCGTATGGCTCTTGATGTCGGCCCCGGCTCGCCGCTGACGGCGCAGATTGAGCGTTTAGCGCAGAAGCTGTGTCCGGAGGGGCGGTGATGCTATGCTGACAATTGCTGTTTTAGGTACGATAGCAGTATTTATACTGCTGGTGGCCATTGCCAAGGCCAGCGGACTGCTGGCGGCAGGCGTGGATTTGTCCGCGCGTGTGCAGCAGTACAGAACGCCGGTGAGGCAGCAGAGGCGTGCGCGCGTAAGCACGGGCAGTGCCTTTTGGGATGATATCATGCGCAGTAGGTTCAGCAGCTGGGCAAGGACCGGCGCCAACAAGTTTGGCTATCTTCTGCCGAAGAAAAACTGGTTTGAGCTTAAGGCGCAGCAGGCGAATCTGCCTGTAACCGGCCAGGAGTATATGATGCTCGTCGGCGGTAGTGCAGTGCTCTTCTTTGTGCTGCTGGCTATTGCGACCTTGCAGCTCAGCGAGCCTTTACTGTTCGCAGTCGGTTGGGTTGCTTTTGCTTCGCTTTATGTGCAGTTTAAGGCGAAACGCCGCATGAAGCAGTTCACGAATCAGCTTGGTGATGCTATTGCCATGATGAGCAATGCGATTAAATCTGGCTTTACCTTTCAGCAGGCCATGGATATCGTGGCGAAGGAGATCAAGGGGCCTATCAGCGAGGAATTTGTGCGTGCGCTGAATGAAATTCAGCTTGGCGTGACGCTGGAGGAGGCGCTGGAGGGCATTTGCCAGCGTGTTAAGGATGATGACTTTGAGATGGTGGCCATGTCGGTGGTTATTCAGCGACAGGTTGGCGGCAATCTGAGTCAGATTCTGGATACGGTGGGGGAGACGATTCGCGATAGGATTAAGCTGCGATGCGAGATTAAATCACTGACAGCAGAGGGTGTAGTAAGCGGCTGGACAATAGCCTTATTGCCTGTTATAGTTGGTCTTTTTTGTAACGCAATGAATCCTGATTATTTTAAGGGGATGCTGGATACTGATTTTGGCAAATATCTTGGTATAGCCTGTCTTGTTAGTGAAATTATCGGCGGACTTGTTATCCGTTGGATTATAAATGTTAAAATTTAAC
>URVO01000206.1 GCA_900551335.1 uncultured Phascolarctobacterium sp. | reverse complement strand
TGCTACCAAAATCCTTATTATATGTCACTTCAAGGCCTTTATTTTTGAAATCCATATTATATGTTAGTATGGATCTGTGACTTCACCTTTTCCACCATACTCTATGGTATTTAAATCCATATAATATAAGGCTGCCTTGAACATACTGCTTCGCGATTCCTTTTTATATCCGAACTCATAGGTCCATCCTTCTTCAGGTTCAAGCAAAGGATTAGCAGAAAAATTAGATGCACCGCCACCATACATTTGTGTAAAGGTTGGGATCTTAAACGACTTAGCAGCATTAGCATATAAGCTGCTATTATTATCAAGCTTTTTCAGTAAAGCAAACTGCGGCGTGAAAGCATTATAGCGTTTATTCGCTTCAACAACAGTCTCGCGTGCGCCAATCGTCGCCGTATAGCCAGCACCCAAGTCCTTCGACATCTGCGCAAAAACTGCGTAATTAGTTCTAAACTCATTCAGCTTCGTTCCGGGAGTGATATCTTTCGTTACCGAAATATCATTTTTATAGGACTCACGGGAAATATTCGTACCAATAATAAAATCTGCAAATTTGCTGTCAATCTGCTTCTGCACATCCAATCCCAACGTATCAAATCTTAAATGAGTAAGCTTATTCCACTTGCTCTGAACTACACTAAAGTCCTGATTTTTGCGGTTGCTGCGATTGTAAAAAAGATTAGCACTCCAGCTGTCGTCCTTATATTGCAAGCGGGAGAAATCGTCAACATAATGATACTTGGCATCGTTCTTCAGCGTCTTCCAGTTAGCATCATACTGGTCTAAAGCAAACTTACTATCATTATGCTGATGCGTGAAGCGCCAGTTATCATCAAACTTATAGCTGATATTGAAGGATTTTTTGTTCATATCATTGGAAATTCTATAAGTGTTATTATAGCCCTTCATCGGATCGCTTTCCTCTAGCGCTACTGCCAGATTCAGCTTGTTCGCATTAAGCGTCAGCGCTTCCTTCATCTTGCCATATTCACCCTTAGTGATAGACAAGGTATTCGGCATTTTTCTTTTGGTGATGATATTAATAACACCGCTCGAAGCCTCCGAGCCATACAGCGTAGACGCTGCACCCTTAACAATCTCCACACGCTCAATGGATTCCACAGGAATAGCGTCCAAATAATAGTTTTCGTTGATATTCGCAGGCACGCCGTCAATCATAACAACTGTACCCTTATTCGCACCACGCATCAAAATTTTTGCACTCTGACTGCCCAGCGACTGACCGTTGCCACCATAGGAATAGGAAGTTACACCGCTTTGCATACGCAAAGCATCAAAAAGGTTGCTCGCACCAGTCTCCACAAGCTGCTGCTGCGAAAGCGCTGTAACAGAAGCAGGCGTATCAACATCACGCTTACTTTCACGCTGAGCAGTAACAACCATCGTATCAAGATTATAGGTTGCCAGTTCCTCAGCAAATGCCGGAACAGCAAAAGCAAGGTTTGCAGTTGCAAGCACAGCCGCCAAAGAAATTTTAGTACACTTTCTCATAGATTCTCATCCTCTCACATACATAAAAACATCTAACAAATATAAATTTATAGCACGTTTAAGGATACTTGTCAAGAAAGTTTTTTGCATCTCGAGTAAGCAACGATTACTTTGCTAGTCTTGCCTCCAGCACAGCATTAAACTGCTTTTTCCAGCTTGCGAGCAATGCCTCCGCTGTCGCCTCGGCAATCGCTTCCTCCTGCACGTCATATTTTGCTGCCAAAAACTGCAAAATAGCCTGCCCTGCCTGCTGCATTTCCTGCGGGCTGATAAGCTCCCAGGCGCACTGGTCAAGCAGATGTATATATAATGAAGTAAAAGTGAGCATAGTCTCCTCGCATGCCAGCTTTTCCGCAGCCACAAGATACTGCGGCTTGATTACCGTAGGCTGCGCACTATGAAAAGCCTCCCACATGCTGCCAGGCTGCACGCCGAAGCGCTTCAGGCGGCGAAAGGCGTTATGCTGCAGCGCAGGAGTAAGGCCGGACTGCTTCGCTAGCGCCTTTTTAACTGCTGCCATAACAGCTCTGCCTATCAGCTCGCCCAGCTTAGAGTGCTTGCCTGCACCGTCAAGATACAGCTCGCTTTCCGCATTGCAGACAATCATCGTCTGGTCTGTGCCCGAGCCGGTCGCCAAGCCCTGCGAATACTTGCTGCCCTCCAGCAGCTCCTGTATCGCTGCCGTCTTCGCCTCCGTGCAGGTCACCAGCGCCCTCGCCAGCGTTCCCGGCGCAAGGTCGCAGTCAAGAACCAGCATAATATTTATCGTGCCATACTTCACAGGCTTCTCCTGTGGCCTGTAATAATCCGCCGGATCACCGACGCGTCCGCCATTCGTTTCAATGCCGCCGGTAACAATCGCCGTCACCGTCAGCTCCTTATACTTCAAGGTTTCAATTGCCACATTTTCCATGCTCGCCGCCGTCGACATCCCGCTCACCTTCTCCGGAGCAAGCGCCAGACGCTGTGAGATCAGCTGCATGTGGTCCACATAATTATCTGCCAGCATCTCGCACGGCATCCCTGCGCCCTGCTTGGCATCATAATTATAGACGGCAGTGAAATCCTCATGATAACCTCCGTTATATAACGACGTGCTCAAAACCTTTCGCTTTCCCTGAAAGCAGATAACTATACTTTTATCGTAAAAATAAACCTCATCACCAGTCGATAAGGTGCAAAGCTTTTCAGACATAGAAGCCTCCTTGAATGTGTGTAATAATGAAGATAGTTTACAGTATATAGTAGTAGTAGTGTCAAGTAATTCACTTTAAATTTTCTAATTGGGAAATTGCTTTAGAGCTGTTAAAAGTTCGGGAAGTGCTGCATATAGTGTGCAGTGCTATAATATAGTTGTAAC
>URVO01000205.1 GCA_900551335.1 uncultured Phascolarctobacterium sp. | reverse complement strand
CTGCGCCAAAATGGTATCACAGCCAGTACCCATATCAGCCGCACCAATCAGCAGTGTATAATGACCGTCATCATTTAATCTAAGCGTTGCACCACCAACATCAAGGAAGGGAATTGCACTGCCCTGCATAGCAATCGCCACGCCCATCGTGCGTACCTTGCCATTGGGCATTTTGCGCAGCGGGAATTTTTCGTCCCAGCCGCTCATCTCAGGCACTTGTCCAGACAGCAGCTGGTATTCGGCGCACCATAATAAGCAGGCATGATATCGCCTTCGCGCGTGATGTTCATCTCACGCAGCTTAATCGGGTCCATCTTAAGGCGTGCAGCCAGGTCATTAACAGCTGTTTCCACAGCAAAAATGCCCTGCGGCGCACCATAGCCACGGTAAGCACCGGCAGCCTGCAGATTGGTATATACTACATCATAGCCAAAGCGAAAGGCTTCAGTTCTATATAAAGGAATGGATTTGTGTCCGGAAAGGCCAACGGTCGTCGGGCCGTGCTCGCCATACGCGCCGGTATTCGACAGCGTATATAAATCAATAGCGCGGATTTTGCCTTCTTTAGTCGCACCAAGGCGCACCTTAACCTCCATCTCATGGCGAGGGCTGGAAGCAATATGACATTCATAGCGCGAGAAAACCATCTTGCTCGGCTTTTTCGTTTTCCAGGTAACAAAGGCCGGGTACATCTCGCTGACGCAGCTCTGCTTAGCGCCGAAGCCGCCGCCAATACGCGGCTTGACAACGCGTACCATAGATTTAGGAATATGCAGGGCCTGCGCCACAATGCGGCGGCAGTGGAAAACAATCTGCGTCGAGCTGAGGATATTCAGACGACCATAGGTATCAATCGAGCAATAGGTCACGAACGGCTCCATCATATCCTGCTGCACAGCCTTCGTGCGCGTAGTCTGCTCAATCACGATGTCGCATTCGCTGAGAATCTTATCAACATCGCCGTCCTCAATCGTTTCGCTGGCGCACAGGTTGCGCTTGTTGTCGGCACCGACAGGGCAGTTCGCTACCCAGGTATCCTCCGGATGCACCAAAAGCGGATTATCCAGCGCCTTATGGAAATCAAGCACAGCGTCGAGCACGTTATACTTAACCTTAATCATGGATAAAGCCTTATCAACAGCCTTTTCCGTCTTGCCTGCAACAATTGCTACGATATCACCAACAAAGCGTACATGACGGTCTAAAAGCAGACGGTCATAGGGGCTTGGCTCAGGATAGGTCTGACCGGCATAGGTGCAGCGCGGTGCGTCCTGGTCAACGTCCTCCCAGGTAAAAATTGCTTCGATATCCGGCACCTTCGCCGCAATGGCAGTGTTAATGCTTTCGATAATCGCATTTGCATGGGGAGAACGCAGAACCTTGACAATCAGGCAATCGTTAGGCACTAAGTCCTCCGTATAGACAGGCTGACCAGTAACAAGCTGCATTGCATCCTTCTTACGCAGAGATTTATTAACAATCTTCACTCAGCATACCTCCCCTCATGCCTGCGCCTGGGCTTTTTTCCAGGCGATAAAGTTCTGGATACCGCGCAGCTGGCCTTCATAGCCAGAGCAGCGGCAAAGATTACCAGCTAAAAACTCTTTAATTTCTTCTTCCGTCGGCTCAGGATTTTCACGCATCAAAGCCAAAGCGTTCATAATCATACCGGGATTGCAGAAGCCGCATTGCTCTGCGCCCTGGTCAGCAATAAATGCGCCAAACTCAGCAGCCTCTTTTTGCAAACCTTCCATCGTCGTAATTTTATGGCCTGCTGCGCGTGCCACCAAAAGGCCGCAGGAAAGCACCGGCATATCGTCCATAAACACCGTGCATAAGCCGCAGTTCGTCGTATCGCAGCCACGCTTAACGCTGTAGCAGCCTTCATTACGCAAAAAATCTAATAATATGGTATCTGCTTCCACACTGCGGGTAAGCTTTTTTCCATTCAATGTTAATGTAATTTCCATTATTTCTTACCTCCCAGCTCCAGCAGCGTTCTCTTCGCCAGCACCTTAATCAGATGTGTGCGGTACTTGGCACTGCCACGCGGATTGCTCTCTGTCGGCAGCAGCTCCGCAGCATATTCAGCAAAGGCCTGCGCCTTTTCCTCCGTCAGCGGCAAAGCAGCCAGCTGCTTGTCATCCTTAACTAAAGCAGCCTTCGCCGGACGCGCACCGACAGCAATCTGTACGCCGTCCTCATTCAGCGCAGCTGCACAGGTCAAAACCGGGAAATCCGTCTTGGAAATACGCACCGACTGATAGCAGAAGTGAGCCTTCTGCTTCTTCACAATAATGCGTACCAGAATATCGCGGTCGTACTTCATCTTCACGAAGTCAGCCATCGGCACCAGACCGCCCTTATATAATTCCACATAGCTGTCCATCACGAGCAGCAGCGAAATAACATCAGAAAAGCCGAAGCGGCCAAACACACTGCCGCCTACAGTCGCCAGATTGCGGAACTGCACGCCGACAATGTGACGCAGCGCCTCCTTATTAGCGCCCTCGCTGTAGGCAGTGAAGCCAGCATCCAGCTCCAGCTGACGCAAGGTCACCATTGCACCAATACGAAACTCCGTATCCGTTTCTTCAATAGTATTCAGGCCAAGACCGGACAAATCAATCGCCGTCTGCACATTGCCTTTAGTCATGCGCAGCCACAGCATACCGCCGAGCACGCGGTTCATGCGTTTTTGATTCAGCTGCCATGCTTCTTCCAATGATGTAACCTGTTTATATTCACGAATCGTTAACATTTCTCGTCCCCCTCCGTTTTAGACTCAGACATATTCCAATATATTTTACCATAGATTGCAGGGTTTTGGCAAATAAAAGGTTCTTTGTCAAGTTTTGGGGTCTTCAAGATTTTAACTTCATAGACCTTGCATAATT
>URVO01000204.1 GCA_900551335.1 uncultured Phascolarctobacterium sp. | reverse complement strand
CTATCTCGCGATGGAGGTTGCAGGCCAGCTCGTCGGCTATGCAGGCTTTTGGCTGGTGGCAGGCGAGGCGCAGATTACGCGCGTTGCTGTGACGGACGTTGAGCGTGGGCAGGGCTATGGTACGCGCCTGACTGCTGCTCTGGTCAGCAAGGCCTGGGAGCTGGGCGCTGAGGCGATTACGCTGGAGGTGCGCGAAAGCAATATTGCGGCGCAGAAGGCGTATCTGACCTGCGGCTTTGCCAGCGAGGGCATTCGTCCGAACTATTATGAGGATAATCACGAAAATGCAGTTATCATGTGGCTGTATAAAGAAGGAGCAGGACATGAATAAGGAGCAGAAGGATATTTATATTTTAGGCATTGAGAGCAGCTGTGATGAGACTGCTGCTGCCGTAGTAAAAAATGGACGCGAGGTGCTGAGCAATATTATTTCCTCGCAGATTGTTATTCACCGCAAGTTTGGCGGCGTTGTGCCGGAGATTGCTTCGCGCAAGCACATTGAAAATGTTATGCCGGTAATTGATGAGGCCTTGACTCAGGCAGGCGTGACGATGGACGATATTGATGCTGTGGCTGTGACCTACGGCCCCGGTCTTGTCGGTGCGTTGCTCGTCGGCCTTTCCGCTGCCAAATCCCTGGCCTGGGCGACAGGCAAGCCGTTAATCGGCGTCAACCATCTGGAAGGCCATGTCTTTGCCAACTTTTTGGCTGACAGCGAGCTGAAGCCGCCGTTCATGGCGCTTGTTGTCAGCGGCGGTCATACGGCACTTTTGAAGGTCACCGGCTACAACACCTTTGAGATGCTGGGCCAGACGCGCGATGATGCTGCAGGCGAAGCCTTCGACAAGATTGCGCGTGTTATGGGCCTGCCGTATCCGGGCGGTCCGGAAATTGAAAATCTGGCGCTTGGCGGCAATGATGAAGCGATGCACTTTCCCTTGGCTAAGCTGGATAAGCCGTATGAGTTTAGCTTCAGCGGTTTGAAATCTGCGGTTATCAACTATTTGCATAACCAGGAGCAGGCGAAGCGAGAGGTTAACCGTGCTGACGTTGCGGCATCGTTCCAGAAGGCTGTTATCGACGCGCTGGTGAAGGAAGCAGTGCATGCTATGCAGGCGACCGGCTATAAAAAAATTGTGCTGGCCGGAGGCGTTTCGGCCAACAAAACGCTGCAGAATACCTTGGCAGCGGCGATGGAAAAAATTGGCTGCGAGCTTGTGCATCCGACTAAGATTTTATGCACGGACAACGCCGTTATGATTGCCTGCCGCGGTTATTTTATGTATCAGGCAGGTGCGTTCAGTCCACTGGATTTGAACGCTAATCCATCATTAAAGCTTGGCTAGACAAGTGTCCACGCGTGTGCATAAGTCTGTGTATACTGTGGATAAGTGGGAAATAAGCCGTTATATAGGGAATTTGCCTGTGTATAAGCTTGTGGATATGGTGGATAATTAAGTGGATTATTTTGTAAAGCTGTGGAAAAAACAGTTTAGAGGGAGAAGAGCGCAACATGTTGAGCAATTTAACAGCAGAACAGAGAAATAGTTTACAGGCAATGCAGCAGTCCCTGGGGCTGGCAGCAGATATTGCCCATGCGGCTGTTACAATTTATCTGCCAACAGAAAATAAAAAGTTCATTAACGTATATAAGCAGGAGCAGGCTATGACGCAGGTGGGCAACGCTCGTCCTGACCTTACGGGACGCCGCGTGCGCTCGGTGGAGGAGCCGCTGGTGGCGCGTGTGCTGCAGAAGAACGTTCCTGTAGCCGGCAAGCGTGAGTGGTCGCTGGGCATGTTCAACAGCCTGAATGTTTTTCCGCTGCGTGACAGCTGGGGACGCTGCTATGGTGCGGTCAGCTTTGAAAGCGCGGCGCAGGATGAAATCATTATTTCCCAGTCGTTCGAGCTTTTGTGCAATCTGCGCCAGTCTGCGGGCAATAATGCTAATTATGCACGCCTGCTGCCCTCCGATGGCATTATGGTCGTAGATACGAACCGCACGATTGTGGCGGCGAATAATCGCGCACGCCATATGTTTGACGTGATGGATATCACGGACGTGATTGGCTGCCGCACGAATGATGTGACGATAAACTGGCCGCTGGTCGGCATGGTTATGGAAACAGGTACGGCGGAAAGCAAGGAGTTCACGATGCACGGCCTGTTGCTGTCTATCCGCATTCTGCCAGTTGTGCCGCGGCCGAAGGGCGGCGGCGCCATCGTCATTTTGCAGGATATTACGGAGCTGCGCAAGAAGGACGAGGAGCTGATGATTAAGTCAGTAGTTATCAAGGAAATCCATCATCGCGTGAAGAATAATCTGCAGACGATTGCCAGTCTTTTGCGCTTGCAGGAGCGTAGGGCGCAGAGCGACGAAACCAAAATCGTGCTGCGAGACTGCGTAAACCGCGTCAACAGCATTGCGATTGTGCATGAATATCTTTCACAGCAGGATACCGGTCTGATTGATGTGGCAAAGGTGGCGAAGGGCATTTATCAGGCGATTATCAGCAGCATGCTGAACCCGGAGTTTACGCTGAAGGCAGAGTTTAAGGCGGACGAGGTGCAGCTGCCCTCGGATAAGGCGACGAGCATTGCGCTGATTTTAAATGAGCTGCTGCAAAATACGATAGAGCACGCCTTTGAGGGACGCTCGCAGGGTATGCTAGAGGTGCATTTTATAGAAGAAGAGCAGCAATATCTGCTTTCGATAGCCGACGATGGCATAGGTCTGCCGGAGGGCTTTTCGCTGCAGGCGATGCGTGAAAGCTTAGGCTTGAAAATTATCCGCACGATGGCTGAGTCCGATTTGCGCGGAAGTTTTTCCTTGACGAATCGTGAGCAGGGCGGTACACTAGCTTTGGTAACAATTCCAAAGGAGGGGTCTGGGAGATGTTAAAGAGGTTG
>URVO01000203.1 GCA_900551335.1 uncultured Phascolarctobacterium sp. | reverse complement strand
CGAAAATCAACGTCTTTTATATGATTATTTTACTATTATACAATAAAAGTTTAAATTTTTCAAATATTTATTTGATTTTTTCTGAAATATGTGTTATAATGCTTTAATAGGATAAAAATATATCGGTATTTTTCGGTATATATGGAAAGATTACCGGTGCTTTCGCTGCTGCAGGATCCTGACAGCAAGGACGTGATGGGCGTACTGTTTTTGACAGACGTTACGGAAAAGACGATTAAGAAAAAAATTATCGACAAGATGTTGGCGCTTGGCACTGATCGCGTTGTGGATCTTGATCTTATTCATGAAAGATATAAGCTGCTTTATGCCGAGAATAATCATAAATCACTGATCGGACGAGAGTTCGATTTTAATAAGCATATAAATAAGGTTGCGCAGGAGCATGTTCTGCCTGCGGACAGAGAAATATGGCTGAAGCTGCTCGATAAGGATTATATTCTGGAGCAGCTGCAGAAGAAGGGCCGCTACAGCTTCAGCTATCGCGAGTGCAAGAATGCGGACAGCGATGTTATTAAGGTCAAGAAGCTGACGCTGGCGCCTGTGGATCTGCGTTTGGGACGCATCTGCGTGGTGCGCATGGATGTGACGGATTCCGTCGCAGAGGAGGTGCGCAGCAAGCAGGCGATTGAGCAGGCCCTGGCGGCGGCAGAGCAGGCGAACAGGGCGAAGAGCGAATTTTTGTCGAATATGAGCCATGACATCCGCACGCCGATGAATGCAGTTTTGGGCATGACGGAGATTGCGCTTGATAATATGGATAGCAGGGCAGAGGTTGAAAGCTGTCTGAAGAAAATCAGCATCAGCGGCAAGCATCTTTTAGACTTGATTAACAACGTGCTGGATATGTCGAGGATTGAAGCAGGCAGGATGAGCGTGAACCGTGAGCTTGTTTCGCTGTCGCAGCTGGCGGAGGATATCGTTGCTACGATGCAGATGCAGGCAGAGGCAAAGAAGCAGAGCCTGACCGTGCATACGGAGCAGCTGGCCTGCGCTGCTGTTTACAGCGACAGTCTGCGTCTGCGTCAGGTGCTGCTGAATATTTTGGGCAATGCCGTGAAATATACGCCTGAGGGCGGCGCTATCGACTTCACGATTAAGGAGTCACCGTCAGCGAAGGGTGACGACTATGTGCATCTGGCCTTTGTCGTGCAGGATAACGGCATCGGCATGACGGACGAGTATGTGCACCATATTTTTGAATCCTTCTCGCGTGAGGATAGCCTGCGCGTGCAAAAGACGGAGGGCAGCGGCCTGGGCATGGCGATTAGCAAGTATATCATCGACGCTATGGGAGGAAAAATCAGCATTAAGAGTGAGCCGAACGTGGGCACGGAGTTCACGGTGCTGCTCGACGTGGAGCGTGCGGAGCAGGAGCAGGCCGAAGCTCAGGAGGCTGACGCAGCGCAGCCGCAGCACGCTTTGCGTGTGCTGCTTGCCGAGGATAACGCGCTCAACAGGGAGATTGCTGTGGCGCTGCTGTCGAAGCAGGACGTTACTGTCGAGACTGCCGAAAACGGGCAGCTGTGCGTGGAAAAATTTAGCGCAGCTCCAAATGGCTATTATGATGCTGTGCTGATGGACGTGCGCATGCCGGTGATGAACGGCTACGAGGCGACGCAGGCTATAAGAGCCTTGGCGCGTGCGGATGCAGCGCTGCCGATTATCGCGATGACCGCGGATGCCTTCGCAGAGGACGTGGAGCGCTGTTTGGCGGCAGGCATGAATGCGCATTTATCTAAGCCGATGGATATTCATAAATTAATGGCGCTCTTAGAACGTTTGTGCTAAAATATAGTTGAATAAGCTTTGGGAGGTAAGCATTATGGATAGATTTCAGGTACATGCACCTACACAGGTAATTTTTGGCAAGGACACAGAGTCCCAGGCAGGACGCTGGTGTAAATATTACGGAGCACATAAGGTGCTCGTGCATTTTGGCGGACAGAGTGCGAAAAAGAGCGGCTTATTAGACCGCGTGTGCGCAAGCCTTGAAGAAGCAGGGCTGGAATATGTGCTGCTGGGCGGCGTGGTGCCGAATCCTGAGCTGGGCCTGATTCACGAGGGCATCAGGCTGTGCCGTGAGCAGAACGTGGATTTTATCCTCGCAGTTGGCGGCGGCAGCGTTATCGACAGCGCTAAGGGCATCGGCTACGGCTTGGCGAACGCTGGCGAGGTTTGGGATTTTTATGCGCGTAAGCGTGACGTGGCTGCCTGCGCACCACTTGGCGCGGTGCTGACGATTGCGGCAGCCGGCAGCGAGATGAGCAATTGCAGCGTAGTGACGAACGAGGACGGCTGGCTGAAGCGCGGCCTGTCGACTGATTATGGCTATTGCAAATTTGCGATTATGAATCCGGAGCTGACCTATACTCTGCCTGCCTACCAGACGGCAAGCGGCTGCACGGATATCATGGTGCATACGCTGGAGCGCTACTTCACTGCACAGTCTACGCAGCAGCTGGCGCTTATCGACGGTATCGCAGAAACGCTGCTGCGCAACGTTATGCGCAACGCCAAGATTGCGCTCAAGGAGCCGGAGAATTACGATGCACGCGCCGAGATTATGTGGAGCGGCACGCTTTCGCATAACGATACGACAGGCGATAGAAGCTTTGGCGACTGGTCGTGCCACCAGCTAGAGCATGAGCTGAGTGCGATGTTTGGCGTGGCGCACGGCGCCGGTCTGGCGGCTGTGTGGGGCAGCTGGGCACGCTATGTGTATAAGGAGAACGTAGGCCGCTTTGCGCAGCTGGCAGCGAATGTGTTCCATATTCCTTATAACTTCTGCAAGCCGGAGGCCACGGCGCTGGAGGGCATTGCGGCGATGGAAAGCTTCTTCCGTCATATCGGCATGCCGACGAATATCCATGACCTTATCGGCAAAACGCT
>URVO01000202.1 GCA_900551335.1 uncultured Phascolarctobacterium sp. | reverse complement strand
CTCAGCGCATTTTTGCATAACCTTAGCAAACAGCGCCATATGCTCACGCTTGACCTCTGCCTTTTCCTCATCATTCATCTGAAAGGTAAATTTTTTCGTTTCCTTACCACGCATTACCTCAACACTAGGCAGCAGCGCCAGGCTGGCAAGCTCGCCAGTCGGTCTGCTTTTGAGAAATTGTACAATCAGCACATGGTTGCCATAGCCTGCGCAGCGAACTGCCAGTCCCATAGCAGCAGTGGTTTTCCCCTTGCCATCTCCACAATAAATATGAATCAGCCCACCGTCTTTCATTCAGACACCTGCTTCCAAAATCTCATAAATTTGTTTCATATCCAGATTTTCACGGATGCTGTCAGCAAGAATATCATATTGCTGACGCTTATATTCCGCGAAGTTGATGGTCTGGATATCCTCCATCTTTTTGCCCTTCTTAGCCAGCAGCGCCTCCACAATCTTCACGGCAATGCCGTCGCCGTCGAAAACGCCATGCACATAGGTGCCGTAAACATTAAGCTTGCCCTCAGTATTCTGCGAGCCCTCGGCCATCGTCTCCCCTGCCTCATGAATCGGACTGATGCAGGTCAAGGCCTCCTGCTCAGGGAATTCAGTTACGCCGGAGTGAATCTCATAGCCAAAGAGCGGCTGTCCGCTAAGAGCAGAGAAAATGCCCTGCACCTTGCCAAACTTGCCAGCCATCTGGATAGTACGTTTCTTTTCAATAAAGGTCGTTTTGATGTTCAGCAGGCCCATGCCAGGAGTAACATTCGCTACACCCGTACCGTCCTCCTCGCCGTACGGGTCGGAAATCTGCTTGCCCAGCATCTGATAACCGCCGCAGACACCGAACACTACGGTACTGCTGTTGGCGTGCTTCAAAATAGCTGCCTCCATACCGCTCTGGCGCAGCCATTTCAGGTCGCCGGTGGTATTTTTGGTACCAGGAATAATAATCATATCCGGCTGTCCCAGCTCGCGCACGCTCGTTACATAACGCAGCGATACGCCGGGAATCAGCTCAAACACATTAAAGTCGGTGTAGTTAGACATACGCGGAATACGTACAACCGCGATATCCACCAGCTTCACCTCGCCATGACCGCTGATACGCTCAGACAGGCTGTCCTCGTCCTCGATATCAACCTTCAGCATCGGCAGCACGCCTACAATAGGCACACCTGTTTTATCCTCAATCATCTTCAGGCCCGGACGCAGAATCTCTACGTCACCGCGGAACTTATTGATGATAACGCCCTTAACCATGGCTCTTTCGTCATCCTCGAGCAGCATCAGCGTGCCATAAATAGAAGCGAAAACGCCGCCACGATCAATATCTGCTACCAGCAGCACAGGCGCCTTAGCCATTTTAGCCATGCCCATGTTCACGAAATCGTCCTTTTTGATGTTGATTTCCGCCGGACTGCCTGCACCCTCGATGCAAACGATGTCATACTTGGCAGCCAGCGTATCAAAGGCCTTCTGCACCTCAGGGCGCAGCGTATGCTTCATAGCATAATATTCTCCGGCCTTCATCGTGCCAATGGCTTCGCCATTAACGATAACCTGCGAACCACTGTCGCTAGTAGGCTTTAACAAAATAGGATTCATGAGCACGCTCGGTTCGATGTTGGTAGCTTCTGCCTGCACGACCTGCGCACGTCCCATCTCCGCACCCTCGGCGGTAATAAAGGAATTCAGCGCCATGTTCTGAGATTTAAACGGCGCTACCTTATAGCCGTCCTGGTTAAATACGCGGCACAATCCTGCTGTTACAAGGCTCTTGCCTGCATTGGACATGGTTCCGACTACCATAATTGCTTTTGCCACTTTAATCACTCTCTTTCATCAAAAAGTTCAGTATATCGCGATAGCTCGTAAGCTCGATATGCTGGCCCGAGGTGTTCAAATAGCCTGCAATTACAGGCGTACACCCATCGCTGTGCTTTCCTGTTACCGAGCTGGTAACATGATCGCCACAGATGACAACCCTTAAGGGCTCCTTATATTGTACAGCTATAGTCTGCACAAACTGCTCATCTATTCTGGAAATAAAATCAGCCTTCGCCTGATAATCATAACGATGTGCTGCTTCATCGCTGCCATTGAAATGTGCGATAACAAAATCGTTCTGCTCCAGCAAGGTCAAGGCTCCCTCTGCCTTCGCACGCACGTCCGTATCCACATCGCCGGTAGCAGCAGGCGGAGTCAGCACATCCATTTTCAACGCTTTGGCTATACCACGCACAATCTCTGCCTTGCAGACCGCTCCGCCCTTGAGCCCATGAAGCTCAGTAAACGATGGCAGTCCCTGACGCGCCGAAGGCCCCCAGGGATACAGCTCATAATGCAGACCGTCATGAGCCAAAGGCTGCAAACGCTTTGCTGTCTCCTGCAAGAAATAGTTGATGGACAGCGATTGCTGCCGCAGCTCTTTAAGCAGCTCGCCTGCATTTTCGCCCACACTTTCATGCGGCGGCTTGACAGCACATTCCAGCACGGCGGCTTCCTTATTCAGCACCAGCAGATTGCGGTATTCAGAAAGATGAATGAACTCAATATCCTTCATCACGCCATCGCACAGTCTGGCAGCCTCACGCATCTGCTGCGCCGTGAGTCCCTGCCCATTAAAGGCAGCAAGGCGTCCGGACTCATCAAGAGCAGCCAGATTGCAGCGCAAAACCATCTCGTACTCTGAAACGTCGCGGTTGTTCGCCAAAAGCTCCAGATAAGCACGATTATGCGGAATGTCCTTTTTATCTACGCCCAAAAGCCGCAGAATACAGCTGCAGCTTTCAGGAATAATGTCATTTTCACAAATGCTGAGATAACCCAACGTTCCGTTCTGTATCAAAGCGTCCATAGCAGAATGCTTGGCATGCTCATAAGGCGTTTGCCCCTGCCAGACGGAAATCGGATCA
>URVO01000201.1 GCA_900551335.1 uncultured Phascolarctobacterium sp. | reverse complement strand
ATATGAAAAGCTAGATGACTATACAGTTCGTTTGATATTTAAAGAACCCAATATTAATGAACTTTATAAGATGACAGACTTTGGCAGTCCTATGTTTGCACCTGAATGCTTTGATGACAATGGTAATTTTAAGGAAATAGCCATAGGTACAGGCCCTTATAAGATTACAGAGAATGCCTTAAATAAATATGTGGTATTGGAGCGCAATGATAATTATTGGGGTGAAAAGGGGAAGATTAAGAATTTTATAGTTAGGAATATTCCTAATACAGATACACGCTATGCAGCACTTAAATCTGGTGAAATTGATGGAGTATTAGATTTGAACGCAATTCCTCCATTTTTGGCAGATGAAATAAAAAAAGATGCTCGTTTTGCTGTAGAAAGCAATAAATCTACTATGATACGCTATTTGGCATTGAATAACAGTCGTTTTCCTTTTAATGATATACGCATGCGTCAGGCAGTAAGTTTGGCGATAGACCGTAAAAACCTTGTTGATGCTTTATATCTGGGATACGCAGAGCCGACAATGAATGTTTTAAATTACACTAGTCCTGGCTATAAAGAGTTTCCGCTTGCATATGATTTGGAAAAAGCCAAGCGATTAGCACATGAAGTGTTAGGCGATAAACGCTGTGATATTACTTACTGTATTAACGGTGCTGAGCCTTTACAAAAGGGTGAGGCTGAACTGATAGCATATTGGCTGCAAAAGATTGGCTTAGATGTGCATATTCAGTCGTTAGAATATGCTACGAGGGCGAAAATGCTGCGCAAAGGAGATTATGATATTGCACGTTTGCAAAAGGGGCTAGCGAATGGAGATCCTTATGAGGTGCTTAATAGCTTCTTAATGCCGACAGGTTCTATCTATATGAGCAGTCATACAGGTTATCAAAATGCAGAATTGCAACGTTTAATGCAGCAGGTTAAACACACAGTTGATGAAAAAGAACGTCAACAGATTTTCGACCGTGTACAAGAAATTGCCGTTAAGGAGGAGCCGTTAGTAGCTCTCTTCAACGATATGAACATAGTTGCCTACAACAAGCGCTTAAAAAACTATAAACCCTTAATCTACGGAGTAGATTTGAGCAAGGTAGAATTGGCGGAGGAAAATGATTAGATATTTTTACAGACGAATTTTATTAGCTGTACCAGTAATGCTTGGTATCAGTCTTTTGGCGTTCGTACTTGGATTGCTGTCGCCGGGTGATCCAGCCGAGTTTGCCTTGAATCAGGATGGTATGGATGCTCCGACTGAAGCACAGATTGCAGCGATGCGTGAGGAATTAGGCTTGAATCGGCCAATTTATGTGCAATATCTTAGCTGGCTGGCACAGGTGCTGCATGGCAATCTTGGCAGCAGCTATATTAACGGTAAGGATATTTTGCAGGAGCTTTTGCTGCGTCTGCCGGTGACGGTGGAACTGGCTGTTTTGGCGCTGGTATTTGCGGCTTTTTTCGGCATATGCGCAGGTACCTTATGCGCTGTTTACAAGGATAGCTGGCTGGATAATGCAGTGCAGTTTTTAACTAACATCATGTTGGCTGTACCGGGCTTTTGGCTGGCTTTGCTGATGATTTTGCTGTTTAGCGAAACCTTGAGGCTTTTGCCGACGAGCGGCAGCGAGAGTCTGCTTTGCTTTATTATGCCGACGCTTGCAGTGTCGTTTTCGACGATTGCGACAGTTTGCCGTTATGTGCGCAGTTCGCTTATGACGGAGTTTGCAGCGCAGTATTTTCTTGTTGGCCGTGTGCGTGGAATAAGCAAGGTAAAGCTGCTTTTCTGTTATGCCTTCCCTAATGCTATGCTTCCTGTTATTGCGCTTCTTGGCAACTATCTTGCAGGCATCTTAGGCGGCTCTGTTATTGCAGAGAGTATATTTGCTTTGCCGGGCATCAGCAGTATGGCACTTGAGGCTATTCGTTTTCGTGATTATCCTGTTTTGCAGGCCTATGTATTGTTTACAGGCTGGCTTTTGGTGCTGACTACCTTAGGCGTGGACATGCTGATGTTTTATTTGAATCCTAAGCTGAGAGTAGGTGATGAACGCAATGGCTAAGAAAATACAGCTTTATTTTGCCTTTTTTGTGCTGGCGTTCATTATTCTTGGCAGTATTTTTGCTCCGTTTTTAGTAACGCATAATCCTTTTGAACCAGATATGGCAAATCGTTTGCAAGGTCCATGCTGGCAGCATTTGTTTGGTACGGATGCTTTGGGACGTGACATGTTCAGCAGAATTTTGTATGGTGGTCGTGCGTCAATGCTGCTGACGCTTGTGTCGTCGCTGTTAGCGCTTGTAGTTGGCGTGAGCATTGGCGTAATGAGCGGTTTTTATGGCGGCAAGCTGGATATGCTTTTTACAGTGCTTAGCAATATTTTTCAGGGAATTCCCGGAAGCTGCTTTATGATTGCAGTGGCGGGTATTTTAGGGCCGAGTATTCATAGTCTGGTGCTAGCGCTTGTACTGACTTCGTGGGCCGGCTTTTCGCGTATTGTTCGTGCAGAGGTGCTGCAGCTTTTAGGAGAGCCGTTTATTGAAGGCTTGCGTTGCTTGGGATGCAGCGATTGGCGTATTATCGTGCATCATCTGCTGCCCAATATCGCTAACAAGCTGCTAGTTTTGGTTACAATCCGTTTAGGACGAGGAATTTTAGCTATTGCTGGCTTGAGCTTTTTAGGTCTTGGTGTACAGCCGCCGACACCAGACTGGAGCGTGATGATTAATGATGCGCTGATGTATTATAGGAGTGCGCCGCACTTGATTATCATACCAGGACTGTTTGTATTTTTGCTCATTTATGCGCTGAATATTATTGGTGAGTATTTGCGCGACAGGCTGGATATACAATTGGATGAGGTGCGTAAATGGTGATGCAGGATTCATTGGAAATAAAAAATTTATCTGTTGGCTTCAATAAACG
>URVO01000200.1 GCA_900551335.1 uncultured Phascolarctobacterium sp. | reverse complement strand
ATCGGGAAGTCAACAACCCAGGTGAAGGCCAGCTTATCCGGATCAATCAGACCACGGCGTTTAGCCATTTCGATACGCAGTGCGCCTAAGGAAGCAGCAACTACGGACGGTTTATCAGCAACGAAGAGCAGCAGGTCGCCTGCTTCAACTTCAGCAGCCTTTTTGATTGCTTCAATGTTTTCCTCGCTGAAGAATTTAGCGATAGAGGATTTTACGCCGCCCTCTGCCGGGAATTGCAGCCAAGCCATACCCTTAGCACCATAGATGCCGCAGAATTTAACGAGTTCGTCGAGCTGACGACGAGGAATGTCTGCATAGCCTTTAACGTTAATGCATTTTACCTGGCCGCCGTTAGCGATAACATTGTTGAATACCTGGAAGGTGCAGCCTTTTACAGCTTCGCTGACATTTTTCAGCTCCATGCCAAAGCGCAGGTCCGGTTTGTCGCTGCCGAAACGATCCATAGCATCGTCCCAGGTCAGACGTTGGAAAGGAATCTGGATGTCCTTGCCCAGAGCACCCTTGAAGATGTGGTGGATCAGGCCTTCCATGAGCTCCAGAATCTCGTCAACCTCCATGAAGGACATTTCCATGTCCAGCTGGGTGAATTCCGGCTGACGGTCAGCACGCAGGTCCTCATCACGGAAGCAGCGTGCAATCTGGAAGTAACGCTCCATGCCAGCTACCATGAGCAGCTGCTTGAAGATTTGCGGAGATTGCGGCAGTGCATAGAACTTGCCGGGGTTTACACGGCTCGGAACGAGGTAGTCACGAGCACCCTCCGGAGTGGATTTGCACAGCATCGGAGTTTCGATTTCCAGGAAATGGTTCTCGTCGAGGTAGTCGCGCATGAGCTTAGCTACTTTATGACGCAGAATCAGGTTATATTGCATTTCCGGACGACGCAGGTCCAGATAACGATATTTCAGACGCAGGTTTTCGTCAGTGTCAATACCGTCTTTGATATAGAACGGAGGAGTTTTTGCACCGTTCAGCACTTCGATATCATGTGCCAGCACTTCAATAGTACCAGTCGGGATATTTTCGTTGATGGTTTCTTCATCACGCAGACGAACATTACCAATTACCTTGATAACATACTCGTTACGGATGTCTTCGGCAGTTTTGAAGCTGCTGCCTGCACTGTCAGGGTCAGCAACAACCTGCACAATACCGCTGCGATCACGCAGGTCAATAAAAATCAATCCGCCATGGTCACGGCGTTTTGCAACCCAGCCGCACAGTACAACCTGCTCGCCAGCTTGCTCCTTGCCCAGCACACCACAATGATGGCTGCGTTTTTCGTTAATCATGTTTAGCACCTCTGCTTATAAAGTATTGAAATAAGTAATAATATCATTAATAGCGATTTCCTGCTGCTCGCTGGTCGCCATGTTACGCACGGTAACAGCGTTGCGGGCAAGCTCGTCCTCGCCAAATATTAACACTTGTTTTGCCTGGAATTTGTTGGCCTGCTTCATCTGCGATTTCATGCTGCGGCCGTTGAAGTCATACTCCACCTTGAAGCCGCTGCGACGCAGCTCGATAGCTGTCTTGAAGGCCAGCGCAAAGTTTTCCTGTTTGGGGCAGACAACGTAAGCGTCAATGCTTTCGTCGAATGCAGGCAGCAGGTTCTGCTTCTCCAGCGCCAGCAACACGCGCTCCATACCCATAGCAAAGCCAATGCCGGGGCGTGCTTCATCGCCGCTTATTTCCTGTACCAGACCGTCATAACGGCCACCGCCGCAAACAGCGCTTTGTGCTCCCAGCGGAGCGTACTGGATTTCAAAAGCAGTTTTTGTATAATAATCAAGGCCGCGCACTAAGTTGTGGTCAACCTCATATTCAACACCAGCCGCAGTCAGCAGCTCCTTCAGGCCCTCGAAATGCGCCTTGCACTCGTCGCACAGGCATTCCTCCAGGCTCGGTGCGCCCTCGCCCAGCTCATGGCAGTGCGGGTTCTTGCAGTCCAAAAGGCGCAGCGGGTTGCGGTCAAAGCGGCCCTGGCAGTCCTTGCACAGCTCGTCAAAATGCGGCTTGAAGAAGGCCTGCAGCTTTTCTCTATGCAGCGGACGGCATTTCGGACAGCCGACAGAGTTAATCTTCAGCTTCAGATCCTTCAGGCCTAGGCTTTGCAGAACCTGTACCGCCAGCAGAATAATCTCGGCATCTACGTTCGGACCAACTACGCCCAGCGCTTCGACACCAAACTGGTGGAACTCGCGCAGACGGCCTGCCTGCGGACGGTCGTAGCGGAACATAGGCCCGATATAATAAAACTTCGTAGCAGCGTCGTCCTTGCTGAGCTTATGCTCAACATAGGCGCGTACAGCGCTGGCCGTATTTTCAGGGCGCAGCGTGATGCTGCGGTTGCCACGGTCAGTGAAGGTGTACATTTCCTTTTCTACTACGTCAGTGGTATCACCGATACCACGTTGGAACAGCTCTGTATGCTCAAACACAGGGGTTCTGATTTCTTTGTAGCCATATTGTGCGCAGATTTTGCGCATGGTCTCTTCCAGATAACGCCACGCGTTAACGTCAGAAGGCATAATATCCTTCGTACCTCTGGGTGCTGTAGTCAGCATGCTGACTCCTCCTTTTATCTATGCTATTTATGAAAGCGGCGGCTCAAAAAGCTCCGCTCTCTTAGTTGCTAATTCTGCGATTTTTGCGCCATAAACAGCGACATTCTTCGGCATATTCAGCTTGCGCAGATGATGACCGTCCGCCAGCGGCACCTTGCTCGCTGAGGAAGGACCGACGCCGATAACAGGATGGCGCTCCTCCATCATCTGGATATTATAAATGCTCTCCGTTCCCGGCCTTGCATAACCGATGTTCGCCAGATGGCCCAGCATATAATGCTGACGGTACAGATAATACGGCTCGAGTCCTAGGCTCTTGGCCGTCTGCCTGCCCTGCTCCACCATGCGCAGAGCAGCCTCCGCC
>URVO01000199.1 GCA_900551335.1 uncultured Phascolarctobacterium sp. | reverse complement strand
CTCCTGACCCCCTGCTTGCAAGGCAGGTGCTCTCCCAGCTGAGCTACGCCCCCAAAACCGATGTACTAATGATACCAAAAAAGCAGGCCTTTGTCAAGCGCCTGCTTTTTATTTTTTGCAATTATTTTTTTACCTGCTGCAGCTCGAGGATAATCGCCTGCACACGGCTGTCCTTGTCAACATCAAGCGCAAAGCGCAGCCGCTGCTTTTTATTTTCCGTCGGCAGGAAATATTCATAAATCGTCTTGCCCGTTATGCCCGCGCCATACACCACAGCATCCGGCACGCCGTACTGCCCGACTGCACGCGCCGCATTATCGCCCACGCTCACACCGCGCATCGTGATATAGGCCGTATCGCACACGCGCAGCAGCGTTATCTTGTCCTTAACCGTCCCGATATCGACATTTTTATAGCTATACGTAGTCAGCTTCGTTTTTTTGTCAACAGTCTTCTTCGACAGCTTGCCCAGCTTTTCCTCGGCCTGCTTAGCGTCGAACTTCTCGCCCAGCACCGCATAGCCGGTAGAAAAATCATCAGTCAGCAGCTCCTCACGCTCTGCCGTTCCCGTGAAAGGCTCATAGATGAAGCCTTGTACGCCGTCCGAAACGGCTTGCAGCCATTCACCCTGCTTTTTCAGCACACGCAACAAGGCATGACGCGGCAACACCTTTAGCACCTTGCCATCCTTAGCACGCTCGCGAAAATTCACATCATCGCCCTTCAGCTCAACAAAGCTGCCCTCGCTGTAGCCCTTAATTTTGCTGTCTGTATAATACGACTCTGCTGCCAGCGCTGCGCCCTGCAGCACAAATGCCAGCGCCAAAGCCAACGCCATAGTTTTAAATAATCTCATGAACTTATCTCCTTCAGAACATATACCATTATTATAGCACGTTCAGCGCCCACGGCAACACTTATTTGAAGGCCTCCGGATAAGCAAGCTGCGCCAGCTCCTCTACAGCCTTCACTGCGTATTGCGAGGTGCTGTACAGATAGTTGTCATGGAACTTCACAACCTCATTGTTCTTCACGGCGTTCATATCCTTATACGTCGGATTTTCCAGAATACGGCGACGGAAATCGTCCGGGTCGCCCTTCTTACTGTAATCCCAGCTCGGCGTAAGGATAATATCCGGATTCAGCTCCAGCATCTTCTCCTCAGAAAGATTGCTCTGATAGGGAATATCCACGCCCTCCAGCGCATTACGCACGCCTGCATAATGGCAGACATCGCTGAACGTGCCCTTCATGCCCAGCGGACCGGTGAAGGACATTGCCAGCACCTTCTTCTGCTTGCCGTCAGAGGCCAGCAGCGCTCTTGCGCGGATATCGTCAAGCTTCTTCTGCAAATCGTCGGCCATCGCCTTGCCTCTGGCCTCCTCGCCAATAGCCGCGCCCAGCTCACGCACAAAGTGCAAAATGTCCGTCATATTGTTAGGAGTATGGCACACATAAACCTTCAGGCCTGCGCTGCGCAGGCCGCGCACCGGCTCCATGCTGTAATCCGGCACGATTACAAGGTCAGGCTGGTACGACAGCACAGCCTCAAGATTAGTGCTCTCAGCTCTGCCCTTGACCTGCTTAACCTTCTCGCCTGCTGCGCAGATGCCATCGTCATCAGCCAGACGCGATAAAGCAACGAGACGCTCTGTATCTTCGGCAAGCAGCTCCAGAAGAATCTCGTCAGTGGACACGTTAAGGCTCACAATGCGCTGTGGCTTTTTGCTAAAGCGCAGCTCCGTGCCCGTCGCATCCTGCACCGTGTACAGCGTCTTGCCGCTGCCATCGTCCTTCGCCTGCTCCTGCGGACCGCAGCCAGTCAGCAGCAGAACAAATAATACCATCATCATCAAAAATAGTTTTTTCATCTGCATCCTCACCAAAATTAGTATTTTTTATCACATGCTATCATTATACTTGCTCCGAGAGAATTTTGCAAACGCTAAATCAAATAAAAAGAGGCTGCAGCTCGTGCAGCCCCAAAGCTTTTGTTTTATTTCGTAATCAGTTCAACCAGCTTCAGCGTCATCAGGCAGGACTTCTCCACTGCGTCCATCGGCATGAATTCGCAGTTGGAATGGAAGTTATGCGCACCGGTGAAGTAGTTCGGTGTCGGAATACCGGTAGTAGAGATGAAGGAACCATCAGTACCGCCACGCATAGCGATATCCTTCGGCTCAATCTCCAGCTCCTTCATAGCTTCGAAAATGTACTCAACGCATTTTTTGTTATCCTCAGTCAGCGCATCAGCAATGTTGCCGTATACGTCGGTGATGGTCAGCTCAATGCCAGCCTTCGGATTCTTCGCCTGTACATATTCTACAGCGTGACGGATGAACTCTTTGCGTGCTTCATACAGCTTCTTGTTGTGGTCGCGGATTTTGATATCCAGCTTCGCCTCAGAAGCGTTGGTATGCAGAGCCTGCACCCAAATGAAGCCTTCCGTGCCCTCAGTGTGCTCCGGAGTCTGCATTCTATCGAAGCAGTTGATGATATCCACAGCCACCAGCGTCGGATTAACGAGGGTGTTCTTAGCAGACATCGGATGAGCCGTTACGCCCTTAATAGTAATGTGAGCGCTGCCTGCGTTAAAGGTTTGGTAAACAACCTCGCCCAGCTCGCAGCAGTCAATGGTATAAGCAAATTCAACGGGGAACTTGCTGAAGTCCATCTTTTTCGCACCGCACAGGCCAACCTCTTCGTCCGGAACGAAGGCAACATAAATCTCGCCATGCGGACGGCCTTCCTTAACCAAGGTTTCCAGCGCAACCATGATATTAGCCACAGCAGCCTTGTTATCTGCGCCCAGCACAGATGTGCCGTCGCTGGTAATCAGGTCGCTGCCAATATATTTGTTCAGCTCAGGATGCTCGCTAACCTTAATGTAGATTTGCTTTTCCGCATTCAGCAGCACATCGCCGCCCTGATAATTCTTCACAAGCTGCGGATGAAC